>RECT01000081.1 GCA_007693875.1 Spirulina sp. DLM2.Bin59 | reverse complement strand
GTATTGGCCCCGTCGTGAAATGGAGAGCCTGATCCCCAATACTCCCCACCGAATGCAACACCCGCTCCGTCGCCCCCTCCCCAAACCGTAACTCCTGCTCAAGGGTCTGATCCCCCGTTTGCGTCAGCGTTAAACCTGTGGGAACCGTGGTTTCCGGCTGCCAATCAGGGTAATAGGTGGTGGCTTCCCCCCGCCATTCCCCCAACAGTTGCGGCAGCGTTAAAGGGGGACGGGTGGGGGGCGTAGTCTGAGCGCGGGTTTCCCGAATCAACGTTAGGCGATCCAGATCGCTTTCCCGGTTATACAACTCCACAATCCGCAACCGCGCATCCCCAAAAATCAGCCCCAACTCCGCCCCAAAATTGGCAAAGGGCCCCCACTGCATCGAGCCTTGGGAAAATGCCCCATCGCCACAGGCAATAAATCCCCGCGATAGGGTTTGGAACTCAAACACCTGTTGGCGGGGTTCGCGGTTAGGGGGGAAATGGGTTAGAACCATCCGCACCGTTTTGGGGTCCGTGGCTTCAAAGACAAGGCGAGAGGGAATATCCTGGGTAATTGCCCCATCGGGGGCCAATTGGGTAAAAGACCCTTCCCAAATGCCCTGATTTTTTAAGAGATTTTCCCACTGGCTCGCCATTATTTTTCGTGCAGATTTTCACCCCATGATATAGTCTTGCAACGCCTTCACCGCCAAAGGTTGGGATTGCAAAGAACGAATCGCGGCAGCATTAGCCTTAGCCCCGGCGATCGTCGTGATCAGGGGAATTTTATAGGCCAAACAGGTGCGCCGAATTAACATCCCATCATCCCGGGCCTCTTGACCCGATGGCGTGTTAATAATCAACTGGATTTGCTCGTTTTTAATCGCATCCAGCACATGGGGGCGACCCTCATGGAGTTTCAGCACCAATTCCGCCGCAATGCCATTGTCCTTGAGGTATTGATAGGTTCCCGCCGTGGCAATCACCTTAAAGCCGAGGTTAATAAAATCCTCCATCACCGACACGACTAAGGGTTTATCCCGGTCATTGGTGGAGACAAACACCGTGCCACTGAGGGGCAAAATCTCCCCGGCCCCCAGTTCTGCCTTCGCAAAGGCCGCCCCAAATTGATGATCTAACCCCATCACTTCCCCGGTAGAGCGCATTTCTGGCCCCAAGAGCGTATCTGCACCGGGGAATTTCTTAAAGGGCAACACCGCCTCTTTAACGGCAATATGTTGGGGCTTGATTTCTTCGGTAAAGTTCAGTTCTGCTAAGGTTTTCCCCGACATCACCAAGGAGGCCATTTTCGCCAACTGCACGCCGGTCACTTTTGAGACAAAGGGAACGGTACGGGAGGCGCGGGGGTTGGCTTCGAGGATGTAGACGGTGTTGTTTTGGATCGCAAACTGAATATTCATCAGCCCCACCACTTTTAAGGCCTTCGCCAGCTTCACCGTAGAGGAGCGGATCGTGGCCACGGATTCATCACTGAGGGACATATAGGGGAGGGAACAGGCGGAATCCCCGGAGTGAATCCCCGCTTCTTCGATGTGCTCCATGATGCCGCCGATGGTGACGTTGCCGGTGTGGTCGGCGATCGCATCCACATCGACTTCCACCGCATTTTCCAAAAACTTATCAATCAGGATCGGGTGATCCGGCTCCACCTGCACCGCAAACGTCATATACCGTTCCAGTTCGCTATCGCTATAGACGATTTCCATGGCCCGACCCCCTAAAACGTAGGAGGGGCGCACAACGACGGGATAGGAGACGCGATTGGCAACGATGAGGGCCTCCTCATAGCTGCGGGCAATGCCGTTGGGGGGTTGGAGAATCCCCAAGGGTTCCAGGATTTTCTCAAACCGCTCCCGGTCTTCCGCCGTGTCGATGGCATCGGGAGAAGTCCCCCAAATTTTCGTCCCGCAATCAGGGTTAGCGTTGAGGTATTCCTGAAGGGGAACCGCCAATTTTAAGGGGGTTTGACCGCCAAATTGAATGATCACCCCCTGGGGATGTTCCGCCTCAATGATGTTTAAGACATCTTCCTTGGTGAGGGGTTCAAAATAGAGGCGATCGCTCGTGTCGTAGTCCGTTGACACCGTTTCCGGGTTGGAATTGACCATGATCGTCTCATAGCCCGCATCACTGAGGGAGAAGGCCGCATGGCAACAGCAATAGTCAAACTCAATCCCCTGGCCAATGCGGTTCGGCCCGCCACCGAGGATCATCACCTTCGGCTTATCGGAGGGAGCCACCTCGGTTTCATCGGGTTCATAGGTGGAATAGTAATAGGGGGTGAAGGCTTCAAACTCCGCCGCGCAGGTATCCACCATTTTATAAACCGGGATAATCTCTAACCCTTTGCGATGGGCGCGGACTTGATCCTCCGTGGTTTTGGTGGCGAAGGCAATTTGGCGATCGCTAAAGCCCTGCTGTTTAATCCGCCGCATTTCCGTGGCGGTAATTTCCGCTAGGGGGGTCTGCTTGAGGAATCGCTCCGTCACCAGCAGATCGGCAAGCTTATCCAAAAACCACATATCAATGGCCGTTAACCCATAGATTTCCTCCACCGACATCCCCAATTTGAGGGCGTGGTAGATGCTGTAAACGCGATCGGGGTTGGGAGTCCGCAAGCTGGCGGCCACCTGGGAAAGGGTGGGGAGGGCTTCATTGCGATCGCACCCAAAGCCATAACGCCCCGTTTCGAGCGATCGCAGCGCCTTTTGGAACGATTCCTGGAACGTCCGACCAATGGCCATCGCCTCCCCAACGGATTTCATTTGTGTCGTCAGCACCGGCTCCGAGCCGGGGAACTTCTCAAACGTAAACCGGGGAATCTTCGTCACCACATAATCAATGGTCGGCTCAAAGGATGCGGGGGTTTGCTTGGTAATATCATTGGCAATCTCATTGAGGGTATAGCCCACGGCTAATTTCGCCGCAAACTTGGCGATCGGGAACCCCGTCGCCTTAGAAGCCAACGCCGACGACCGCGACACCCGTGGGTTCATCTCAATGACAATCACATCGCCATTTTGGGGATTAATCGAAAACTGAATATTCGATCCCCCCGTTTCCACACCAATTTCGCGAATAATCTTCAAAGAGGCATCCCGCAGCCGTTGGTATTCCTTATCCGTCAGCGTTTGCGCCGGAGCCACCGTAATCGAATCCCCCGTATGTACCCCCATGGGGTCAAAGTTCTCAATGCTGCAAATGATCACGACGTTATCCGCCAGATCCCGCATTACCTCCAACTCATACTCCTTCCAACCCAGGAGAGATTGCTCCACCAAAATCTGCGACACCGGGGAAGCATCAATCCCTTCCTGAGCCATCACCTCATATTCTTCCTGGTTATAGGCAATGCCCCCGCCAGTCCCCCCTAGGGTGAAGGCAGGACGGATGATCAGGGGATAGGAACCAATTTCAGCGGCAATGACGCGGGCTTCTTCGAGGTTCTTGGCAATCCCGGAGGGACAAACCCCCACGCCAATCTTTGCCATGGCCTCCTTAAACAGTTGGCGATCCTCCGCCTTCTCAATGGCCTCTAATTTCGCGCCAATCAGTTCCACGCCATATTTATCCAACACCCCATTTTTCGCCAGAGTCACGGCCACATTCAGGGCCGTTTGCCCCCCCATCGTCGGCAAGAGGGCATCAGGACGTTCCTGAGCAATGACCTTTTCAACAATTTCCGGTGTCACCGGCTCGATATAAGTGCGATGGGCCGTTTCCGGATCGGTCATGATCGTTGCTGGGTTGGAATTGACCAAAATCACCTCATACCCTTCCTGGCGCAAGGCTTTACAGGCTTGGGTTCCCGAATAGTCAAATTCACAGGCCTGCCCAATCACAATGGGGCCAGCCCCCAGTAACAGAATTTTGTTGAGATCACTGCGACGCGGCATAGTTCGTAGAGCATAGTGGAATCTCAACCATTCTATAGCAAGGTTTCCGGGCTGATTGTCAGATTACTGAATCTCTTCATCAAATCCAGAAATTTAAACCAGCTCGCACCCTTGAGGGGTTGTCCCCGGTGTGGGCAAGTTGGGAAACTTGAGGTAGGGAATTAGGCGGGGAATTGTGTCATGGCGGCGATCGCCTCCAGTGTCACTACACCCTGCTGCACCGTCAAACCGGCGATCGCAAACTTGAGCCCCTTCAACTCAAAACGCCGCAAATTAAACACTGCTTCCCCTTGGCTACGAAGTAGAGCCTCCAAAGATTGTAAGGCGGGCGGAATCGCCGTTTGCGGTGTGAGGATCACCCCTTGATGGGGGTTGATGATGGGTAAAAACTGCCAAGTGGTCGCCGGGAGACCCTCCCCCGTGAAGGTAATGGCTAAAGTCCCCTCGGGTTGGAGATGGGTGTGAATGGAGGTGAGGGTGTGGCCAAGGGCGGTGAGGCGATCGCCTAGATCCGGGGAATGGAACGCGCCATGAAAATCTCGATCCGTCAAGACCATACAGCCCCGCCCATGACTGGGTTGGGCCAACTCAATGTTGCCTAACAGGGCCTTCAAAGGCTTAACGCGAATCCCCGTCATCTGAAGCTGCATTTGCTCCAAGCGCAAATCTTGCCGCATCACCAACCCCACCCCATTGATATGGAGGGATTCCAATTCTCCCTGAGCCAATAGCCCCGGATTTGTCTTTACCCGCACCGTCAACTGCTCTGCTGTGTTGATTTGGCTGGCAAAGGCAAATTCGGCCATTCTATTCAGGGCAGTTTCCCCAAGGCGATTCGAGTTAATCAGCAACACAGTATTTTCACGGGGTAGAGACTATACCCTCATAGTATATACATTTGTTATCATTTCGTGGGATTGATTCACAATTCCCCCGTTAGCTGCTTAACCATCTCTCTAACCATTAGAGCCAATGACCCGGGGCTGGTTGACGGAAGCCCGGAACGAAGCCACGGATTCATTGAAATCAATGGGCAGCACTGCCACCACGTTTTCATGGGGGCGGGGAATAATCACCCAGGACTCCAACGCGCCACCATAGGCAGTTTCCACCGCTGCGATCCCCGCATCCATGGCCGCCTTCACCTCCGATACATCCCCCCGGATATTGACCGTAAACCTTGCGCTCCCCACCCGGATATAGCCCACAAGGGTGACGCGCCCCGCTTTAACCATGGCATCGGCGGCGGCTAACACCCCCGGAAAACCCTTTGTTTCTAACGATCCAACTGCCTCTGGCATATAACTCCTCTGAAGTATTACAAAAATATTAAAGAATACAAGAATTGGCGTTGATTTCAACCTTAGCGGAATGGCTCCACAGACTCGGAATAGTCGATGGGTAGCACCGAGACGACATTTTCCGGAGGGTTGGGAACGATATAGTGGGTAATCACTTCACCCCCATAGACGTTTTCCGCCGCTTCAATCCCTGCGGGGTGAGCCGTCTTGACCTCGGAAACCGGGCCACGAATGGCCACGACAAAACGCCCGCTTTCTGCCTTGTCACACCACACCACCGTCACCCTGGCGGCTTTGACCATGGCATCAGCAGCGGCCAAAATGGCTGGGAACCCCAAGGTTTCGATGACGCTAACAGCTTCTGGCATGGTGGTTTGGTGATGGGTGAAGGTAAAGGAAGACGCTTCTCACTTTACCCTAAATCGGGTGCTCCATCGGCATTGGGATCAAGCTGTTGAAGGATGGCAATCACTTGGTTCAAATGTTTGACAAAATCCCCCTGGCGTTTCTCGATCGCCTCGGGGGTGCGGGCGGACTGGAGAAAAACGGCTTGGGTTTCGAGGAGCCGCCCCAGGCGATGGATTTCTGTGAGGAGCGATCGCTCCCTCCCCCCCCATTGATCGAACTCTAGGGGGGAAATTGTCGTCTGGTATACTTGTCTAACCTTTAAAAAATGCTGATGCCAATCCGGTGGCATCACTCCCGGTTCGCGTAAAGACTTTCTTAAATTAACCAAGGGTTTTAAAACCCTTGCATATTGTTCACGATCAAAAGGAGACGGCATAATAGGAGTAACTGCTTCAGTATGAATTTTTAATACAAGTATCTTGCGCATTGAGCGCATTTATGGAAAATGCCCAAGGCATAGCCCATTGTTGCTTATTTCTTCTTCTCCCCTCCAGCCCCGTCCCGCTGCATCTACAGATCCCCCGGCCGCATGGACTTCCTGTCGGCTTTGCTCACCATTCAAGGACTAGCGACCATGACCCCCCCGATCCTAACCCATACCCATTCCCACCTTACCCCAATGCAACGGCAGGCGATGCGCGATCGCGCCCCCATCCGCGACAGCCCCTCTAACGCCCCACTATTGCCCACCGATATCACCCTACCCCCTTGGCTTCAGGATTACCTCATGGCCCCCGCCCCCGAGAGTAATGATGCTTTGCTCATCTGTCGGGCGTTTAACTTCGCCTACCAACTCCATGAGGGCCAACTGCGCAAATCCGGAGAGCCTTACATTGCCCATCCCGTCGCCGTTGCGGGTTTACTGCGGGATTTAGGGGGAGACAGCGCCATGATTGCCGCTGGGTTTCTCCATGATGTGGTGGAAGATACCGATGTCACCCCAGAAACCATTGAGGCGGAATTCGGCTTTGAAGTCCGGCAATTGGTGGAGGGAGTGACAAAGCTGTCCAGCTTTAACTTCTCCAGCAAAACCGAGCGACAGGCGGAAAACTTCCGCCGCATGTTCCTGGCCATGGCCCAGGATATTCGGGTGATTGTCGTCAAGCTCGCCGATCGCCTCCACAATATGCGCACCCTCGAACACCTCAGGCCGGAAAAACAACAGCGCATCGCCCAGGAAACCCGCGATATTTTCGCCCCCCTGGCCAACCGCTTAGGGATTGGTCGCCTCAAGTGGGAACTGGAAGACCTCTGTTTTAAATACCTTGAACCCAACGCCTATCGGGAAATTCAGGGCTTGGTGGCGGAGCGGCGCATTGATCGGGAAGCACGGATCGAAAAAGTTACGGAAACGATCCGAGAGCGGTTGGCGGAATTGGGGATTGGCTTGGTTGAACTCCAGGGCCGCCCGAAGCACCTCTACGGCATTTATAAAAAAATGCAGAGCCAGCATAAGGCTTTCCACGAAATCTACGATATTGCAGCGGTGCGGGTAATTACTGACACCAAGGATAGCTGTTATCGCGCACTCTCTGTGGTTCATGATCTGTTCCGTCCGATTCCGGGCCGCTTTAAGGACTATATTGGCCTGCCCAAACCCAACCGCTACCAATCCCTCCATACCTCCGTGGTGGGGTTAACGGGCCGCCCCCTGGAAATCCAAATCCGCACCCTGGAAATGCATCACATCGCTGAATATGGCAATTCATACAGCATATCCTGAGTTCCTTAATTCATCTGTAAGAAAACAGATTTTCCATAGAGACGAGAATCCATTTTTATCAGATTTATTCAAGCGTGTTGGTTCTTCAAAGGAGCGTCAGCAGATTATTGAAGAAGGTGGCCCTTGTGTTATATTGGCAACATCAGGTATGCTTGTTGGTGGTGCTTCTGTACAATACTTCAAATCATTGTGTGATAATCCTAAAAACTCCATAGTTTTTGTATGTTATCAGTCTGAGGGAAGTCTTGGAAAGCGTGTACAGCGTGGAGAAAAAGAAATTAATTTTTCAAACAGTGGTCGAAATGAAATGATGTTTGTAAATCTAGAAGTTCATACTATAGAAGGACTTTCAGGTCACGCTGATAGAAGAGAGTTAATGAATTTTTTACGTCGTGCAACGCCTCGACCTAAAAGAGTAATTTTAAACCACGGTGAGAGTTCTAGGTGTCTTGATATGGCTAGTTCAATACATAAGCAATTCAAGATT
>RECT01000134.1 GCA_007693875.1 Spirulina sp. DLM2.Bin59 | reverse complement strand
AAGGGGACTGAAACGCGACCCACTCAATATCTTGAGATGGGGACTGAAACCTCGCCAAACTCCAATCCCCGCTAAGGGGACTGAAACTTTTTGGTGATTGAATAGGTGAAGGGGATCGTTTTTACTCGCCAAACTCCAATCCCCGCTAAGGGGACTGAAACAACATTTTGGCAGCCGCTGATATACCCATCGAGGTAATCATCAACTCAAAATAAGCCAATCCCCACTAAGGGGACTGAAACCCCATCAGTGTCATCATTAAGATTGTGAATCCTGCTCACAATCAGCCAATCCCCGCTCAGGGGACTGAAGAGACCTTGCTTCAGAATTTTTAGTTAAACTGATCAAAATTAGGAGATTAAATTGTGCAAAATCGATTATTTATTCTTTCTCCCTGTGGCACAAGCCTACTAAACAACCAAGCAAACAATGCCGAAAGAAAGCTAGTTAACCAGTATGCAAATACTAAACAGCCTGAACAAATATCACCAGAAGATAAAGCACAACTACAATCACTTGCTGAACGAGTGAAACACAAACTGGTATCCGCCGATCTTGACCTAGCATCTCAAATGTCCGCAGAATTAAATGGCATCATCAAACTTTATAATGGCCAGATCAGTAATTCTCACGACTATCATGTATTACTTTGTACCGATACATGGCTAGGCGAAACCACAGCAACCTTCGTTTCAGAATGGCTGAAAGCCAAAGGCCACACCGTCCAAATAAACCGACAAACCGATCTTCAAACAAAAGACATTAACTCATTTCAGATAGCCTTATCAGAAATTGTAACTTGGTGTGAAGAAAACCTAACCAACTATCGAAACTCTGGGTATAAAATTATATTTAATTTAACAGGAGGATTCAAAAGCGTTCAGGGATTTTTGCAAACATTAGCAACCTTTTATGCCGACGAAACCATTTACATTTTTGAAACATCTAAAGATCTTTTGCGAATCCCACGTTTACCCGTAGAAATGGCAGCAGAAGAAACCGTTCGCCAAAATCTAGAAACCTTCCGAAGACTATCAATAGAGTTGCCAATATCAAAAAAACCCAACATTCCAGAAACCCTACTCATAAACATTGATGGTCAGATTGGATTATCACCCTGGGGAGATCTCGTGTGGAAACAAACCAAACGCAAAATTTATAGTAATAGCCTACATCCTTCACCAAGCAAACAGTTAACCTTTGGATCAAAATTTGAATATAGCGTAAAAGGCATATCGGCAGATCGTTTAATATTAGTCAACGAACGGATTGATCAATTGTCCAAAAATCTAGAAACAAAAGGTCAATACAATCCACCCTCCCTCGACTTAAAAACACTCAAAGGCAATCCCTGTCCACCCTCAACCCATGAAATCGATGCTTGGGCAGACCAAGATGCTAAACGAATCTTTGGACATTACGACAACAATTGTTTTGTTTTAGACAAACTTGATCGAGCCTTACACTAAATTAACCAACCAAATCACATTCCCCAGGTTGAAAATAATTATGCCAGTAAGCGGTGCGTCAGATACAATTCAACCACCAACATCATCATTGATCCTGTCTGATGCACCCTACAACTTTTGATGAACACAGAAAACCCCCAAACAAGCCTCACCCGTAGCCTCAACGCTCTCAACAGCCACGATCTGCCCATTGCCGGTGGCAAAGGCATCAGTCTTGGTGCCATGCTGGGCGCGGGGCTGCCAGTGCCAGGGGGTTTCGCCGTGCTCACCCAGGCCTACCAAGATTTCGTCACCCACAATAGCCTCGCCGAACCCGTGCGCCAGTTGGTCGAGGATGTTCCCGCCGATGACCCCGCCACCTTGGCTGCGGCCGCCCAAACTCTGAAAGACCGCTTTCTCGCTGGCACGATCCCGCCCCATGTGGCCGGTGCGATCGCCACCGCCTATGCAGATATTGGCTCTGGGCTGGTGGTTGTCCGCTCTTCCGCTACAGCCGAGGATCTACCAGGGGCCAGTTTCGCAGGCCAACATGATAGTTTCCTCAATGTTGAGGGGCTTGAGGATCTAGCCAATGCCCTGCGCGGCTGTTGGGCTTCGCTGTGGAACCCCCGCGCAGTTTCCTATCGCAAACGGGTGGGGTTGGATAGGATCAATATCGCCATTGCCGTGGTGGTGCAGCGAATGATCGATGCCGAACGCTCGGGCGTGTTATTCACCGCCAACCCCCTCGATCATCGCCGCGATCGCATGCTCCTATCCGCCTCTTTCGGGCTAGGCGAGGCCGTGGTGGGCGGCGATGTCAGCCCAGACCATTGGGTACTAGATGCCGCAGGTCAGGTACTGGATTATCACTGCTCCGACAAGCAGGTGATCACACTGCGGGAGGGCAAAGGCACAGTCAACCGCCCCATGCCCGAGGACAAGCGTCGCGCCATCAGCCTCAGTGATGCCGAGGTGGCAGAACTTGCAGCCCTTGGCACCCGGGCGCAAGCTCACTTCAACAGCCCGCAGGATCTCGAATGGGCAATGCAAGATGGACGCATCTATCTGGTGCAGTCGCGGCCCATCACCTCCCTTTTCCCCTTACCCGAACCTCTGCCCGCCCCCGAGGATGGCTTGCGGTTGTATCTCTGCTTTAACGTCCATGCCCAGCAGATGCTGGAACCCTTCACACCAGCGGGTATCGATTGGTGGCGGGCGATCGTCGGTGGTTTCGCCCATGCAGTCACCGGACGGCCCGAGCGGGACTTGCCTTGGCTCAAGGAAGGGGCAGGGCGGCTCTTCGCAGATATCACCGAACTGTTGCGCCGACCTGGCCGCTGGCGGCAACTGGCTGAGGCCGCATCGGACAAAGACCCAATTACCGGACAGGCCCTGCTGGCATTCGGCAACCGCGAGGGCGATCGCATCATCGGGCGCGGGGGTGGCATCGGTTTCTGGTGGCGGCTGGGGCCCCTCTTAGCCTGGCTGGCCTGGTGGGGGCTGAGGGCCGCCCTCAACCCTGAACTTACCCGGCTGCGGGTGTTAGCCAAGACCGACAGCGCAATCCGGCAAATCGAGACCGAGGCGAAACACCTCCCCACCATGGGTGCTAGGGTGGACTTCATCCGCGATGTACTGGGGCGCAGGGGCGCGATCATCTGGATCATCCCCGTTGCCGTTATGAACCCCGGCCTGATGGCGGAGGCCGCGCTGCGTCGCAAGGTCAGGGACTGGCTGGGCGATGAAAACCTGATCACTCCGGTGCAACGCGCTCTACCTCACAACATCACCACCGAAATGGGGCTGACGCTCTGGCGGCTGGCGCGGCAATTCAAGGCCGAGGGTGCAACCCCCACCGCCAACCACCCCGACGTGGTGGCCTTCCTCGACCGTTTTGGCCATCGCGCACTGTGGGAGATTGACCCCGGCATCGCCCGTTGGTCTGAGGATCCTACCTATGTACTAGACCTGATTCGCAGCTATATGGACGCGCCCGAGGACTCCGACCCGGAGGCGCAGTTCCACCGCCAGCGCAGCGAGGCCGAGGCGGCAGCAGTGGATCTAGTGGCACAGGTGCGGGCGGCCCGAGGGGGCATCCAGGCGCGGATCTTTAGTTGGCAATTGCGCTGCTATCGCCAATTGGCGGGGCTGCGGGAACAGCCAAAATTTGAGGGAGCGCGGATGATTGCATTGGCCCGGCGCATCTGGCTCGATGCGGGTGCGGAACTGGTCGCCAAGCATGCACTGGAGGCAGCCGAAGATGTGCTGTTCCTGCGGTTCGACGACCTTCTGGCCTGGGAGGCGGGCCAAGCGGGCGACCTGCGTGCTAAGGCATCGGAGGCCCGCGCCAACTATGAACTTGAAAAGTCCCGCCGTGCTGTGCCCCGTTGGATGACCTCGGATGGTGAGGCGATCTTCGGCGTGAAGGCTGAGGACAGTGAGGGCCTGTTGGCGGGTCTTCCGGTTTCCGCTGGTATATATGAGGGGCAGGTGCGGGTGATTCTGCATCCCGCAGATGCGGATCTGAAGCGGGGCGAGGTGCTGGTCTGCCGAGGCACCGACCCGGCCTGGACACCACTCTTTCTGCAAGCAGGTGCGCTGGTGATGGAAACCGGTGGCGCAGTTTCCCATGGCTCCATCGTGGCCCGCGAATATGGGCTACCGGCGGTGGCGGGGGTGGCGGCGGCCACGACGCGGCTTCAGGACGGCCAGCGCGTGCGGGTGGACGGACAGAGCGGACAGGTGGTGCTCCTCGATGCTGTGGCAGCACAATCAGCGAGCCGGTAGCGGCTGTACGCCACGCCACCGGGATCGGGCTGAAGCTGAAGGTGGCGCTGGAATTTGGCCTATCTCATGGATCGAGGGGATTCCTAATATTCCTGATGACCCTGAACTCGCGATCGCCCCCGTCAATCCCCTGCCACAGTCCGGCCGGTGGGCCGGGCATGCGGTCAGTGAAAAAGAGTCAAAGCAAGTTGAGTCGTTTACAAGCATCAAAAGCAGCCTGTTGTTCAGCTTGTTTTTTCTTGTTAGCCTGTGCTGTGCCATACCATGTGTCACCAACAATCACCGTTGCCATGAACATTGGTTTATGAGCAATCCCTGATTGAATCACTTCATATTTTGGCAAAGTTTTCTGCTGAATTTTTGCCCAATCTGCTATTTTTTGCTTATAGTTTTTGGCTGAATTCTTGACAGATTGAGTAGGGTCTACTGCTATTGAGAGATCACCCATGGATTTAATCAAGGGAGTCATAAATTTTGTGACCGCAGCTAAACCTGAATCTAAAAAATAAGCCCCAATCACAGCTTCAAAAGCATCTGCAAGAATTTTTTCAGTTTCAGAATTCTCACCATTGCCCACCTTAATAAACTGACCTAGGTTTAACCCCTGAGCAAAGCGAGCTAGATTTAAATTATTTTCAACCTTTGCTTTGCTCTGGCTGAGTTGTGATTCACGGTAACGGGGATTATTTTCGTAGAAATAATGAGCCACGACTAAACCAATTACCGTATCACCAAGAAACTCTAGCCGTTCATTATCATCATCGATTTGATGAGGATTCTCATACAAGTAGCTAGAATGGGTTAAGGCTAAATCTAACTGCTTGACATCATTGAACGGAAGTTTTTTCAAGAGTTCACTGTAGGTTTGCTTTAGTTTTTTGATTTCTGAGGCTTCATGTTCTTGGGGTTGATTGAGATGTTGACTAATTTGCTTGAGCAGTTCGGTGCATTGTTCTGCTAATTCTTTGGCAATCTGGAGATTGAGAAAATTAGTAAAACGCTGCATATCATCTAACGCCCGGTAGGTATCAAGTAGACTAAAATTGTACTGATGGGCATGACGATTCCGGATGTTCCGGATTTGGGCAAGCAAAAACTTAGCCTCTTCTTGGTGCTTTTGAGCAATGATCGCTTTAAAATCATCCCAACATTCATCAATTGCCCTGAGCAAAAAACAAATGTCTTGATCTTGGCTTAACTTGTTTTTGCGGCGTAGTTGATTTAAAGCTTCAGCCTCAATCTGATGAGTGACAAGATGATACAATTCATCCCGTAGATTCATTAAGTCTTGATCAATCCTTTCTCGATAAATAGTCATGGCTTTTGTTGCTGTAATGATTAATGATCACTACAGATAGCCTTTTCGCAACTACGCACCACTTCAGGGGTGAATCCCGTAAAGGGGTTGTGGTGAAAACCGAATCAGCATCCGGGGGCTAGTGTTCATACCTGGACTGCCCATTACTCATGGTGATGGGTTTTTCTCGATCATGACATCGGGGATGTTATAGCACTTCCCTAGAATAGCCAGGGATTGAAACCCCTGGCTCATAGCGCGAGTAGGCTAACGCCTACTCCTGTCGAACCTGTTTGAACAGGTTTTCGTTCTGAGTCAAAAACTTCAGTTCTTGCTGGGGTGGGGTTCACCAGAGATTCACCTTAGAGAATTGGTATTAAGCTTGATGAGCAAGTTGCAAACCGACTGAAGAGTCTGCCGTAGCTTTTGGGGATTAGCATATGCCCTAGAAATGTCAATAGGTTTATTGCCTGTGGAGGGATCCAAATAATAGTCTCAAACCACTGGCATCAGCTATACTAATGTTCAGAAGCCCAAAATCTCGATTTAGGTAGTTCAAAATTACCATGTAAGCCGTCGGGTTAAGTATAGCCAAACCTAAAAACTACAAGACGATGAAAGCTACAGAAGCTAAGCTACTCGCATTTCTTAAGAAGTCACCACAGTTTATTATTCCCATTTACCAGCGCACCTACTCATGGACGCTCAAAGAATGTTTACAATTATGGGATGACATTCTGCGAGCTGGGCGAAATAACCAAATTTCAGCCCACTTTATTGGTTCAGTGGTTTATATCGAGAAAGGTCTTTACCAAGTATCAAGCCAGTCCCCCTTACTCGTCATTGATGGACAGCAAAGACTGACCACGATCACAATTTTACTAGAAGCTCTAGCCCGTCATTTAGGTGATACTGAACCCATAGACGGCTTTTCAGCTAAAAAGCTGCGCAATTACTATCTACTCAACCATCTAGAGGAAGGAGAGCGTGGTTTTAAACTAATTCTGACTCAAACAGATAAAGAGACATTGTTGGCACTTGTTCAGGACAAGAATTTACCCCAAAATCCATCCCTGCGACTGACTGAAAATTTTGAATTTTTCCAGAAAAAAATTATTGAAACTAAACATGAGTTGCTGGCTTTATGTGAAGGCTTAGCTAAGCTTGTGATTGTTGATGTGGCCTTGAATCGGGATCAGGATAATCCTCAGCTTATCTTTGAGAGTATGAACTCAACGGGGCGAGAATTAAGCCAAGCTGACCTAATTCGCAATTTCATTCTGATGGGGTTAGATCCAAACCACCAAACTCAACTCTATGAGGAACATTGGCGACCGATGGAGGTAGAGTTTGGTCAAGAAGCTTATGGAAGCTATTTCGATAGTTTTATGCGTCACTACTTGACTGTAAAGACTGGTGAAATTCCCAATATTCGTGATGTTTATGAGGCATTTAAATCTGATGTGCGAGAGAAAGATAATGGAAGCAGCAATGTTGATGAACGAGTAGCAGATATTCACGCCTATGCTCGCTACTTTTGCGCCATGGCCCTGGGCAAAGAAACGGATCATGACTTAGCAAACGCTTTTCAAGATTTACGTGAGTTAAAAGTTGAAGTTGCCTATCCATTTTTGCTGGAGCTATACCACGATTACCAAAATGGTATTCTATCACGGGAGCATTTCTTAAAAGCAGTCAGACTGATAGAATCTTATGTATTTCGTCGAGCAGTCTGTGCTATTCCCACCAACTCACTGAATAAAACCTTTGCCAACTTTGGGCGATCATTAAAGAAGGATCGCTACCTTGAAAGTATTGAAGCCTATTTCCTATGGTTGCCTTCCTATCGACGGTTTCCAATGGATGAAGAATTTAAACGCGAGATTAAAGGGCGCGATCTTTATAAATTTCCCCGTCGCTCTTACTGGTTACGCCGCATGGAAAATCATGAGCGTAAGGAGCGGGTGTTAGTGGATGAATATACGATCGAGCACATTCTGCCCCAGAATGAGAACCTCTCGAAGGCTTGGCAAGAGGCCCTTGGCTCGGAATGGCAACGCATTCAAGAAACGTGGCTACACACCCTCGGCAACCTGACACTGACGGGCTACAACTCTGAATATAGCGATCGCCCCTTCCCTGAAAAACGCGATATGCGGGGCGGATTTAAGGAAAGTCCACTCCGTTTAAACGAAGGGTTAGGGCAGGTGGAAGTCTGGAATGAAGCTGCAATTCAGGCACGGGCGGAGCAGTTAGCAAATCGGGCAGTTATGGTATGGAAAGCACCCCAGGTTGCGGCTGATGTGCTCGATGTCTATCAAGTCAAGCCCCCAATTTCGGACGGCTA
>RECT01000202.1 GCA_007693875.1 Spirulina sp. DLM2.Bin59 | reverse complement strand
GACGAGGTCATCGTGATCACCTCCCAGGGCAGTACCGTGAAGCTCAAGGTGAGCCGTAACACTTTTTCGATCGCCACCGTCCGACTCACTTCGTTGCCCGCACTATCCCGCGCTTGGAGGGTGATTAGATCCACCCCTGGCTCCCGACTGAGGGGATAGGAGATCGCTCCTACGGCGGGGACAGTGCCAGGGGAGGGCAACAACTCTACGGTGAGATCGCCACTGCCCATCACCTGCCAGGCAATGGTTAATAAGCTGGGCATTCCCCCTTCGAGAACCAGGACATACTTGGGCAGGGCTTCCTGGTCATTGATCGTAAACGAGACGATTTCAATGGGGGCTGCAATGATTTTGATCGGATCCGTAACGGTGGGTTCCGGTGGGTCTGTCAGGGGTTGGGTGGGAATGACGGTGAGTTCAAAGGTGTAGGTTCCCGGTGTGCGCAGATTGGTGGGGACAGCGTTGCACACCAATTCCGGGGCGGGGGCGGCTTCGGTTCCCGGACGGCGGGTGGGGGTGGTGAAGCCGCAATAATCGCTCAGTTCGAGGGGGATGCCCTCTTGGAAGTTGTAGGTGATCACATCCGTTACCGGTAGTCCTTCGCTATCTCGCCCCACTAACCGCAGTTCTTGAATATGGCGAGGGGCGGCGATCGCCCAATCCAGCAAAATCCCCTCAAAGGTTTCGGGTTCTGGGGGCCGGTCAGGGTTGAGCAATTCAGGATTAATCACAACGCGAGGGTCGCCGTTTTCCCCGGGGGATTGCAGACTAAACACTGGGGCATTGAAGGCGATCGGCTCTTCTTCCTCTGGTTCTGGGGAACTGTCAGGCACGACGGGGGCGGGGGGATTGGGGGCAGCAAGGGCGTTGTAGGTGCTTTGGGTGGCGGCAAACTGACGCACGGTGGGGATGGGAATGCCGGTAATCCGCACGACATTGGTTTCTTGGCGGGCCACTTGCAACCGGGTGCGCCAGATCCGCCGCAACAGACCACGAGGGTTGCTCGGGATGGGAGTGGTGATCAGTTCAAAACGATAGTCCCCCGGTTGCCGCGCATCCGTGGGCACATTAATACACCGCAATACCCCCTCTAACTGGCAATAGGGGGCCAAAGCCTCAGGTATCCCCCCCTCAAACTCATAGATCACCGGCCGACTGAGGACAAGGCCCTCCGGTGAAATCCCCTGGACTTGAATCGTCATCAGTCGCTCCGGATAGGCCACCTGCCAATTGAGGCGCACCGCTTGATTGTCCTCTTCGTTGTAGTAATGGCGTTGGGGGTAAAATTCAACAATTTCCGGCGATCGCGGCGGCCGGGGCAACATCAGCCACAGGGCAAACAGCAGAGCACCGATCAACCCCAAGGCCGTTAAAATCAGCAGCAAAAATTGCCACCAGGGCCGCCCATCCCACACCATCGAACCGGGAAACCGTCGCACCAACAGCGGCCGATCATCCAAATCCCGGAGATCAAGGGCAAATTCAATCACCCGACCATAGAAGGGCTGTTTCCACCGCTGTTTCGGCTCCACATCTAGGGTGATCGCCCCCGTCCCCCCGGGCGGCAAAAACACCTCGGCCGGCGATACCGTAAACGTGCAAATTCCCCCATCCTTCGCACTCGTCACCGTCGCCTCTACCCGGCGATCGGTGTTCCCCTCATTGTTGAGGAATAATATATATTGGCCATTCACCTGGGCAATATTGCTCACCATCACCACCAACTCACTGGTGAGCAAATACACCGGCAAAACCCGCAGATACACCAGATCCAACAGCACCAGATCAGGGTTATTTGCGGATCGCAAATAGATCGTCGGCGTATACACCCCCGCCTTTGTATCCAGAGGCGGCGTAATCATGAGGCGAATTTCCCCCCGATCCCCAGGGTTCAACTCCAAACTGCTATCCGGGAGCAAAATCCCCCCCGCCGCAAAACCATCGGGATAAAAAATCCTCACCCAATCTGCGTCTAAATCTGGACAGGCAAGGCGGAACCGATCCACCCGCTCCGAGCGGTTGAGCACTGTTACTACCAACTCCAAAGCCTGACCCGGTTGCAGTTGTGCCGGTTCCGTTGCCGTCGTAGGGGGGGCCAGGGCAAAGGTCGGATCGCTGGCGAGATGTCCCTCCTGGACATAGGGCTGCACCTGCACCTGACCGACGATCAGAATTGGCGTATCCTCCGGGTAATGATCCGGCGCATCAATCACCAAGCTGTAGTCGTAATAGCCCGGCGCACTGTCGAGGGGGAGTTGAAACTCAAACATCACCTCATTGCTCTGTTGCTCCCCCAGGGCCAACCGCTGATCGGGATTGATGCACCATTGGCGCACCGGCTGCGATCGCTCATCAATCATCACATTCACCAGGGGAGCGCGATCGCCCTGGTTAATAATCGTCACAGTCAACTGGCAACGACTCCCCGCCATCGCCACCAGATCCCCAGCGGGGTTGAGGATGATCCCAAAGGGGCCACCAATGCGATTCAAATGATTTTCCCTGGTTGTCGTCAGTTTTTCCTGGGTCATTGTTGCCCTCCCATTGGGTTACAGCCCGCTTCAGGACGATTAACAGCATTGACCCGCACTTGACTATCCTCGCCACCACTGGCAATGATCAACTGATTGCGAATTGATTTCACCGCCACACTGCGGATTGGTGGTGTGATCCTTGGCCCCCAGAAAGGATTCCCCTGGCGATAGCTGCGGGTTTGGGCCACCCAAATCCCATCGGGGTAACGAGCGGCCCGGGTGCCATTGCGATTGAGGGGCCAGACCTTCACCTGCCCATCCTGACCACCGCTGACGAGATAACACCCATCATGGCTCAGGGCCAAGCTTTGCACCGGCTCCCCCCCATGACCCTCGGGCCATTGGTCGATAATTTCACAATCGGGGCCTCCGGCCCGACCGGCGGCAATATCCGGTAAACAGGCGGTGACATCCCAGATCGTGATCCACCCTTGGTTATCTCCGGTGGCGAGGATATGCGATCGCATATCCGGTGTAGTAACCGTGAAAATATAATCATCCTGTCCTCCCCTGCGGAAGGGCAAAACCGTCTGATCATCGGTGTTCAAGTTCCAAAACACCAACTGGTTATAGCGCCCTGTCACCGCTAACACCTCCTCCTCGGCATCCACAAAGGCGAGGCCATAGACCGCAAAATTAAAGGATTGCGATCGCGCCGGTTCCCGCGCTCCCGGTGTTAACCGAGCCAAATCATCCAAATCATGATCCACATCCCATGCCAACACCAAGCCGCTACCATGGCCGCTATAGACGAACCGGGCATCCTGGCCATAGATCAGGGCTAAAACCCGGTCGTCTTTGCGATAGAAAAAATTATCCAGTTTTCGATCTGACAGCAGATCCCAAATTTGAATATCGCCATTTTCCAATCCCACCACCACTTGGTTATTGTCCACCGGCCGATAGGCGATCGCTCGCACCGCTTTCCCCGCCTGTCCCACAAGCCCCAAATCCTGCTGCAACCAGGGAATATTAAATGCTTCTGACCGCCATATCCGGATATCCTGATCCGTTGACCCGCTGATCACCTTCGTGGCTAAACCATCCAATGCCACGGCATTCACCCCCTCCTGATGGCCATAGTTGCGATTATCGGGATTGAGCCAGGAGAGGGCCCAGAGGATGTAGACCAGCAGTGGCACCAACCCCACCACTGTCCAGAGGGGCAGGATGGGAGCTATCTGGAGCTTGAGGGAATGCTGACCCGGGCTGGCATTTCCCAACCGTTGATCCGAGAGCAATGCCCCCATGGTGGGATGGGGCGATCGCCCCCGCAACCAAGGGCGACGACCCTTCACCGCCAGAACCATCTCATCGGTTTCCCCAGGATTGATCATGAGACTTTCCGGGGTCATGTTGCAGGTCACCCCCTTGCCCTCTTGGGGGTTGAGCCATTCCACCGTCAGGTTTTGGGGTAAGTTACTGCGGTTCTCAAACCGGAGTTGATACTCCACCGGCGGCCCATACCACCCCGGCAACCAGCCCCACTTGTGGGGGATACGATGTTGAGAGGGCGTGGCGGCAAAGGTGAGCCGGCCCGCAGGACTAATTTCTAAACTGGCATTGGCTTCCCCTGGCGGGCCCTGGCTATGGGAGGCGATGACGGTGAAGGGATACCGTTGGCTAATGGTTTGGGTCACATCCGGCAGTTGGCAGACAAAAGCCACCGCGATTTCCTGGCCGGGGCCAATCTCTAAACGCCGTTCATTGCCCTGGGGGAGCCAAGCCGCATTAAATCCCTGAAGCCGTAACAGGGCCAAGGTCGGCAGTTGGCTAGGGTTATAGACCTTGAGGGGGATTTCCACCTGATCCCCAGGGGCAGCGCGAAACTCAGTAATCGGCAGCATTAACTGTAACGGGATGGGAATCTGCCCCTGCTCCACCTGTACCTGGATCACCTCCCGGTCTTCATCCGCCAACTCCAAGGAAAAGACCCGCACCGTCATATTCATCAGCCCTACGAACCCAGGCACGGGGCTATCTAATAACTGGACTTGAAAATGTGTCCCATCCCCAGGGGGAATCTTGGCGCTTACCTCCGGGGCGATGGCATACCAATCTCGTTGTCGCACCGGGTTTGCCCCCGCCGCCTGCACCTCCACCTGAAACCCCGCAAAGCGATCGCTGAGATTCACCACCACCACCTCAAACCCGACCGGGGAGCCGCCGGGCTTGAAAACAATTTGCTTCGGGACAATTTGGGTATCAATCAAGTTTTCCGCCATGCTTAAGACAACTCCTGTGATCCAAAACCAAATAACTGCCCCATCCGCCCACGAATCCAGGCCAGGGGATTTTCTGTGAATTGCGCCGCCTCTTGCTCATCGGCCATCAACAAATCCTTGCGGGACTCCAGTTCCGCCTGATGAACATGGAGCGCTTGGGCGATATGTTCCCCCACCCCTGGATGTTGTTGGAGGAGAAACCGCAATCCCTCCTGATCAAGCACAAAAAAGGTGCTTTGTGTCGTTGTTCGCACCGTGGCAGTGCGGGAAATCCCCAACAGTAGCGATAGTTCCCCAAAAAAAGCCCCCGCCCTCAACGTGGTGAGAAACTTATCAATTTTTTCCACATAGATTTCCACCTCACCCTTGAGAATTACAAAAAAAGAATCCCCCGCTTCCTCCTCTCGAAAGACGAGAGTTCGGGCGGGGAGGGTGCGACGGTAGCCCCGGTTAATCAGCGCTTGCAAATCCTCAGGGTCAAGGCTTTGGAAATAGGGGACGGTGTGGAGCAAACTGGGGAGATCAACAGCCTGATCCTCCGTGAGCAATGCCCGTAAAGACCGCGATCGCCCCACCAACTCCTCAATCATCGCCACGGTGTAACCCCCCTTTTGGGCTTGGCTTTGGCGTTTGGCCTGGGCCATCTCCGCCTCTAGTTGCCCCATCTGCTCCTTTAAACTGGCTTGGCTGGCGGAAATGACTGTGCCCATCCGCTGGAATACCTGGGTGAGGGTTCCTAGTTCGTCCCGCCGTTGGGCAATGCTATCCAGGGTAAAGGGTTGAAAGCGGTTATTTTCAATGGCGATCGCCGCATTATTCAGGCCTTCAATGGGGCGGACAATCCAACGCGCCACCGCCAAACCAATGGCGATCGCCGCCAGGGACAGAATGAACCCCACCCAAATCGTCGAGCGAATATTGGCGAGGATAATATTCTGAAAATCCGTCTCCGGAATCACCACCACAAGGATCCAATCCAACCCATAGCGGTCTTGGAACGGCTCCACCCCCACAAACCGCCGCACCCCCGCCACCTCCAACGTCAGAAAACTCTGCGCCACCACATTCTCCCAACTCCCTTCATAGTGATCCAGCAACACCGCCATCAGTGCCCCATGATCCGGGTCAGCCAGGTCAGTGGCCATCACCCGCCCCACCAGCCCATCTCCCTGAGGAACAGCCATGGATTCCTCCGTAGAGGTGGCCACCACCGCCCCATCCCGCTCCAAAATAAACGCATCCCCTGAAGGACTGACATCCAACTCCTGCAGGAAGTCCTGTAAATCCGTCAGGGCCACATCAATGCCAAACACCGCAAACAGGGAACCATCCTCACGATACAGCCCTTCGGCGGCGGTAATGCCCAAATCCTCGGTGGAAGCATAGGTATAAACCGGACTCCAAGTGCTATTGGGCTGCTCCAACCCCACCACCTTTTGATACCAAGGCCGCTCACGGGGATCATAAACCCCACTTTCCAGCACCTGCTCCGGTTGTCCCTGAGCATTGAGAGCATAGATCGTCCGCATCGGAGCCGTCGTCTCATCCCGTCGTTGTAGAGTGGGTTGGCCATCCCATTCCAGAATGCCGAGAAAATCCCCCGTGGGTGTGCCGAAATAGATATTCCCCACCAGCCCCGGCTTTTGGGTAAGTTCCCACAGGGCTTGGATCATTGCCGGGGTATCGGTTAAATCCCCCTCATCGTAGCCAACGATAAAAGACCGCAACTGCATTTGCGGCCGAGCCAGCACCGCCCCCACATACTGATAAATGGAGCGGGTCGCCCCCTCACTAATATCCACCGCCAAGATTTGCACAGAGCGGCGGCCATTGGTATAGGAAAAGAAACCACTGAGGGCGACGGTGGCCAAGATCGGAGTGACAATCAAAACCGGTAGAGTGTGACGGATGGAGAAAAAAGCCATAGTTAGGAAGTGGGAAGGTCAAAAGTTAAAGGGTAAAAGGTAAAAGTTAAAAGTGAAGAGACTTACTTTTGCCTTTTCCCTTTCGCCTTTTGCCTTTTCCTTACCCGACCGGGGGTTTTTGGTATTGCATCATTTGTTGGCGTTGCCCGGCAAAATGAATGAGATTAATTCCCAGTTCTTGGGCAGCGCGGAGGGTTTGGGTTCCCAGGGGCAAGGGGCCATCGCCGCTCCAAGCGGCACTTAAGGGGCCAAAAATCAACACTAATCCCCCTGCTACAGCGATAAACACCCCTTCCCCCCCAATCATCGGCAGGAGCGCGAAGGGAAAAGGATCGCGGCGGAGGGGATGGGGGCTGTGGGGGATGGCCACCCAGGGTGCCTCGAACTGGGCCGCTAACTCTGCCAAGGCGGGTAGTGATGGGGGGATTTGGGCGAGGATCTGCCCTTGGATGGCGTGAAACTCGGTGGCGAGGTCACTGCGCACCTGGGCTAAAGTGGGGTCTTGTTCGGCGGCGGCGATCGCCTGTTGCAGATCTCGATAAATTCCCAATAATTCCGCCAATTTAGAACCAGGGGTGGTGATCTCAAAGGCGATCGTCCCCCCCGCCTCCCAATGGCGAGCCAAAGCCCCTAAGGTTGCCTCATCCAACATATCTGAGGGGTTTTGGCCCCAGAGGAGCTGACATGCCGCCCCCGTTGTCGCCGCTGTGATTGTCACTGCCCCATGGGGATAGACAAAGGGCAGCACCGCAGCCAAATCGGCCCAACCCCGGACTAAGCCAGGGTGTTCTCCCCAACACCCCACAACGATCTGACTTTGAGGGCGCGATCGCACCCCCGGCCGGTGTAGGAAATTTGGCTCTCCCACCCCTGGATTAAACGGATCCCCGGCATTGCATAACGTCACCTTCTGACCCATGGGGGGGAGCAAAATCCGGCAGAGCTCCAGATCCAACCCTTGGGGCAATGTGTTTTTTTCATCAATCCGGAAAGTTTCCTGAATCACCGGCAGGTCAGAGCGGCGGCTGAGGGTATCGGGATCCACATGGCGAATCACTAAATAAATCCACAACGGCTCACGGCTATAGTTTTCCGAAGCCAACCGAAAGGACATCGGCTCCGTCACCACAATGAAATTACCCTGGGGATCAATGGCCATCCCCGGCTGAATTTCCACCCAGCGACCATCCTGATATTGCGATCGCA
>RECT01000100.1 GCA_007693875.1 Spirulina sp. DLM2.Bin59 | reverse complement strand
CCCACTGCCGCACCCCCCCTAGACGATCACCTCAATCAACTTCAGCACAACCTGAAACCCCAACCCGTGGATCCCGCCGCCCAACTGCGGGCCCAAGAGGAACAATTGCGGGCCCAACGGGGGCGGGAGATGGAGCGACAGGAGCGGCGGAGGGCCATCACCCCCAAGGCCCAAGCCTGGCTCAAGACCCTCGATCCCTATTCTGAGGAGGGGTTATGGTTTGAGCAGTTTGCTTATAACTATGGTTCTCGATTAGAGGCGGCGATCGATTATTTGGAGGCTTTGCTTTAAAACTGCTATGGATATTCCCGAACCGCTGTTAAAGGATCTCAAGCTCTATCTCTACGGTCGGCGAGCGGCCCACGATGCCGAAGCGGAACTGTTACTTAAGCAACTGGAGGAGGTGATTTGTGATGGCGCACCCCCTGCCCTGGGCCTCCAAAACCCTAAACTGATCCAGGCATCTCCCCCAGACCAAGGTTTGGGTTGTTAGGGGGAGGCGATCGCCCAGGGGTCAGCGGCAATCAGGACTTTTTGTGAGGACAAAAACACTGCCCTCATTGCCCCGGTTGATCCGCAGCGTTTCATCCAAATAGGTTAAATCGATCCACCCCTCTTGCTCCCGGTTTTCAATTTTGAAATCAATGGGGAAAAACTTTTGCCCCCCCTCTAACTGGTCAATGATTTGACTAGGGGATTGATAGCCCAAGAGTCGTTGTAAGCCGATGATCGATCGCTGAAACTTAACGCTCAACCGCCGCTCCGACACCACATCAAACTGAGCGGTGACACAGACCAAACCTTCGAGCCAGGGTAGACCCGGAATTTCAGCGATGTTGTAGACCCCTTGGTGGGCAGTGCGCAAACATTGATAGATTTCCCCCAACTGGAAGAGGGGGACACGGTCAATGCCGAGGAGTTCGCGGCTGGTGGTGTAAAGCAGTCGCCAATTGCCTTCGAGAAGATCCGTGGCCGCCGTGGGTTGGGGCGTGGGGTTTTGATCTTCGAGTTGGGCGATCGCCTCTAGGATCATCACCCGATCTAACTCCTGAGCCAAGAGGCCGCGATTTTTGCCAGCGATCGCCCCCAATAATTTCGCTTTTTGATCCATAACCATGATTCTTTGCTCACCTGCAATTGCAAAACAAGTTTGAGATCCCCGCCTTTTTCCCGTACACTGAGGGGGGTTTAGCTGCCGTCACAAGCTAGATCGTTCTCCCTTGGTGTTCTCTCGATATTATAAGCGATGCAAAACCCCGCCCTGCGTCAAGAAGCCCGTTATGAACCCGCCTCAGTGATTCCCCTCAAACGGGGTGAGTCCTTGCTCCACTGGTTAGAATCCAACGGTCGCCTCATGCCCCGTGAGGGGGTGGTGGAGGATGACCTCCCCGATGATGCTGAGGAGGAAATTGCTGATCTCATGGATGTGGAAGCGGAGGATGATGATGATCTCAGCGATGATCTCGACGATTAAGGGCTAATTACTGGCTCGGATTGTTTTTTTATGTGGTGTGTGAGTTGTGGAAGCTAAATTACTTTTCCCGGCAAAGCTCCGGAATCCCTCCGGTCAGTTTCTGCTCTTGACCCTGGGGGGGATCGTTTTAGGGATGGCGGCGGTTTACGATGCGATCGCCGGCCATCTCGGCCAATGGCAAACGAGTTTACTCCTGCCTCTGTTGGTTTGTACTCTGGGGAGTGCTGCCCTAGGACAGTGGTTAATTCCGATTCTGCGCAGTCTCAAGGCGGGCCAGGTTATCCAAGAAGACGGCCCCCAAACCCACCTCAAGAAGGCCGGAACCCCGACGATGGGGGGAATTTCCTTTGTGCCTTTGGTGGTGGGGGTGGCTTGGCTCTGGTCTGGCTTTGAGGCCAATACCGTGGCGGTGGGGTTGATTACGCTGTTTTATGCCCTATTGGGTTGGGTGGATGATTGGGAAATTCTCCGCCGTAAGTCTAACAAGGGCCTGACCCCCCGGATGAAATTGGTGTGGCAGATTAGCGGGGCGATCGCCTTTTGCCTCTGGATGGGAGCGACCCAACCCCCGGCAATTACCAATATTACGTTTACCCCAGGGCTGATCCTCCCCCTGGGTTTGCTGTTTTGGCCCCTCGCGGTGTTTGTCTTTGCTGCCGAAAGTAATGCCACGAATATCACCGATGGGGTGGATGGTTTAGCGGGGGGGACAGCGGCCATCGCCCTTTTAGGGTTAGCGATGCTCATCGCCCCCGATTATCCCAGCCTCGCCCTCTTCTGTGCCTGTTTTAGTGGTGGTTGCCTCGGGTTTGTCGTGCATAACCACAACCCTGCCCGCGTCTTTATGGGAGATACCGGTTCCCTAGCTTTGGGGGGAACCTTAGCCGCCGTAGGGCTCTTGAGCCAAAGCCTCTGGGGGTTATTTCTCCTCAGTGGTTTATTTTTTGTCGAATCCCTCTCGGTTTTAGCCCAGGTGGGTTACTACAAAGCCACAAAAGGCCCCGATGGTAAAGGTAAACGCCTGTTTAAAATGGCCCCTATCCATCACCACTTAGAATTGAGTGGTTGGACAGAAACTCAGATCGTTGGCGTGTTTTATCTCAGTTGTTTAGGGATGGTGTTGCTCGCCATGGCGATCGCCTAGTCCCCTGGTAGGGTGCTGCCGCAATTATCTTTAGAATGCACCCTCACCCTAAATCCCCCAGGTAGGGAGAGGGACTTTGAACCCGGCTCCCCTTCTCCCTTTTTGGGTTGAGGGTTGAGAGCGTGTTAGGTATCTCACCTTTAATCCAGCCAACCTACTTAGGGGGCAACCTCATCAGCCTGAGATCTGCCTCCTCAACAACACAGTAACTTTAACAATGAGCTTATTTCCATAAAGAGTTGGTGAAGTGATCCCAATTTGCCACCAGAACAGGAAAAGGGTGTTTATACTCGAAGAGTGATGTCCAGTAGTCCTGAATGTAGAGAGCGAAATTTGTTTATCCTCTCCACAGCCTGTAGTAAACGGCTTAATGCTTTAAAACGTACAGGGTTTAGTACTACTAACTAAATCTACTGTATTCAATGGAGTCTCGTCCCATGAAACGCTTCACATTTGTCCTCAGTTCAGTGCTTGCCGGTTTCGCGATCGCCGCCACCGCCGGAGTGGCGGAAGCTTTTACCTTCAAAACTAACTACAGCCTCGATGCCAACCTGAGTGGCGATGATCAATGGCGTGGCAATATCCTCCTCGACTCCGTCAAGTACAATGACGAGGTTCACAACGATTTCCGCTTCGTCAATCGTGTTGATATCCTCCACAACGACCTCTGGACGGGGGGCAACACCGGAGCCGCCAGTGCTGATATGGGTCGCCATGCCACCATCGGCCTCTCCCAGGAAAAACTCACCAATGCCGGTGCCGTTGGAGCCTTGGGCAACAATAACCTCAGCAGCATCATTGATGGTGAAGACCGGGGCGCTTTCTCCATGAACATCTTCTTTGAACAAGCCGTTCAAAATATCCTGGTTTGGGAGCGGGGGATGAACAGTGGCATGGATATCCAAGCCATTGATGTCAACGGTAATGCCATCGGCAACCTGCTCCACATTGCGAGGAATAATGGTTGGTCTGATGCCGGTTTCAGAATGGGAACGATGGAAATTGGTAACAATGTCCAAAATGTTGGGTCTCGGGGTGTCACTTGGACAGACCTGGGCTTAAGCAACGCTGCCATCGCTGGTGTGCGCGTCAGTGCTCAAGGTAATGCCACCTACAATGGCCCAGACTGGAAAATTGTCGGCGTTGAAACCGCCACGACCCCTGAACCCTTCTCGATTATTGGGGGGGCGATCGCCCTCGGTGGCGCTGCCTTGATGAAACGCCGGGCCGCTAAATAACCAGGTTCCCCTCCCACGAACTTTTACCCCCACAATTTTTACCCCTACAACATTGTGGGGGTTTTTTCACTGGCAAGATCGTGATCACTGGCCAACGCCCCATCAGTTAAAATTGCTGGCATTCCCCCCTTTTTGAGTTGTTTGCCCCTATGCCTAGCCTCAATCGTCGTCAATTTATCCGCTACGGTTCCCTAGCCCTTGCCGGGGGAGCGATCGCCGCCTGTGGCCGCACCCCTCAACAAGTCAATGGCCTGGATCGCGTCACCTACGGAACCAACTGGTATGCCCAAGCAGAACATGGCGGCTTTTACCAAGCCGTCGCCACGGGTATCTATGCCGATCACGGCTTGGATGTGACGATCCAAATGGGCGGCCCGCAGGTGAATGGCACACAACTACTCATGTCCGGAGCGATTGATTTTTTCATGGGGTATGGGGCCAATGCCCTCAGGGCTGTTGAGGAGGGGATTCCGAAAGTCACCGTCGCCGCCATTTTTCAAAAAGATCCCCAGGTGCTAATTGCCCACCCCAATCAGGGGATTGCAACCCTTGCAGATCTCAAGGGTAAACCCATCTATATTTCCGCCGCCGCCAACACCACCTATTGGCCCCTGTTGGTGGCTCAATATGGCTTCACCGATGACCAAAAACGCCCCTATAACTTCACCATTGGCCCCTTTCTCGCTAATCCAGGCACGGCCCAACAGGGTTATCTTTCTTCAGAACCGTTGAAAATTCGCACAGAAGGGGGGTTTGATCCGGTGGTTTTCCTGTTGGCAGATCATGGTTATACCGCCTATGCCGCCACCATTGAAACCCGCCAGGAAGTGATTGAAAATAATCCGGATTTGGTGCAGCGGTTTGTGGATGCTTCGATTCAAGGTTGGTATAGCTATTTAGAGAATCCTGAACCGGGGAATCAGTTAATTAAAGAGGCCAACCCGGAAATGACCGACGAACAAATGGCCTATGGCCTGGAGCAAATGATTAACCATGGAATTGTTTTATCGGGGGATGCGGCAACCCAGGGCATTGGTGTGATGACGGATCAACGGTGGCGGGAGTTTTTTGAAAATATGGTCGCTGCGGGGATTTTCAAAGCCGAGACGGACTACACTAAAGCCTTCACCCTTGATTTTATTGGCAAACCCCTTGCCTAGCGACATTGTATAGGATGCTCAGAGATTATGGCCGATTCTGCCCCCCTGCTCCAGTTACACCAAGTTAGCAAAGTGTATCGTAATGGTACAGTGGCGCTGCAAGATGCCAATTTGGCCATCGCCCCGGGGGAGTTTGTCAGTTTGCTGGGGGCATCGGGCTGTGGGAAAAGTACAGTATTGCGGATGATTGCCGGTTTAGGTCGCCCCTCGACTGGTTCCCTCTGGTGGGATGATCCCAGCCATCAGGGGGATTTGGCCTTTGTGTTCCAAGAGGCGGCGCTGATGCCTTGGGCTACGGTGCTGGATAACGTTGGGCTACCGTTAAAGTTGAAGGGCTACCCCCCGCGCCAGATCCGTGCCATTGCCCAGGAGGCGATCGCCCTTGTCGGCCTCCAAGGCTCAGAATTAACCTATCCCCGCCAACTTTCTGGGGGGATGCGGATGCGGGTTTCCATTGCCCGTGCCCTGATCACGGATCCTCGGCTGATGCTGATGGATGAACCCTTTGGGGCCCTGGATGAAATGACCCGTAGCCGCCTCAATGCGGATCTGCTCCAACTTTGGCGGGAAAAGCAATGGACGGTGCTTTTTGTCACCCATAATATCTACGAGGCGGTGTACCTCTCCCAGCGGGTGGTGATCATGGCCCCGCAACCGGGGCGGATTCATGGCGAAATCACCATTGATGCCCCCTATCCTCGCCTCGAACCCTTTCGCACTTCCCCAGAATTTAGCCAATACTGTCGGGCCATTGCCGAACAATTGGCGATCGCCGATGCTATCTGAATCTATGAACCCGTTGAAAACGTTACGCTCCCGATACCAAAGCTGGCTTTCCCCAGAGGTGCTCGCCCCGATGATCGTCGGTTTGCTGAGCCTCACTGCTTGGGAATTACTGGTGCGGATCACTGGCTTGCCCCCGTTCCTGCTGCCGGGGCCGCTGTTGGTGCTCCAAACCCTGATCACAGAATGGGGGAGCCTTTGGCCCGCATTGTTAATCACGCTGAAGATCACTGTGATTGCCTTCCTCTTGGCCGCTACCTCGGGGTTATTGATTGCGGTGTTGTTTGTCCAAAGTCGCTGGATTGAGCGGAGTTTTTTCCCCTATGCGGTGATTTTGCAAACTACACCGATTGTGGCGATCGCCCCTTTAATCATCATGTGGTTGCGGAATAACACCTTTGCGGCCCTCGTCGTTTGTGCTTGGATTGTTGCCTTCTTTCCGATTATCTCCAACACCACCCTCGGCCTCCACAGTGTTGATCACCATTTAAACAATCTCTTTCAACTCTATGGCGCGTCCCGGTGGCAGACGCTGATTTATTTACGCCTCCCCAGTGCCCTACCCTATTTTTTGGGGGGGTTAAAAATTAGTGGCGGCCTGTCCTTGATTGGGGCAGTGGTGGCGGAGTTTGTGGCGGGAACCGGTGGGGCGCGATCGGGGATTGCCTATCAAATCCTCATGTCGAGCTACAACCTGCAAATTCCCCGCATGTTTGCGGCCCTGCTCCTCACCACCCTCTCCGGTGTGGGGATTTTTGTCGGCCTCACCGCCCTCTCCAATGCCCTCTTAAAACATTGGCATGACAGCGCCATCCGCCATGAAAATTAGGCAGTTGAGGCCACAATCCCCACCGAGCCAGTTATTAAATTTCGTCGGGAATCACCCATTGGGGGGGGGCGGACATTTTTTTAATGCGGGCAGCTTCAGCAATGTCGAGAATTTGATCAAGGGAGGTTTCTGCCATGAATTTGCTCGTTTCCTGGAGATAGGCCCGATGGGGACAGCGATCGCCCAATACGCAACCATTGACACAAGCCACTGCACAGTTAATTTCCGGTTCCATAATTGATCACACCGTTGCCAACGGTGCTTATTATACCGCTTCCCTCGGGGATGGCCGCCGGCCAATGGATCAGGATCGGGGTGGGGAGAAGGGCGATGGCCAACTCTAAATGATCCCGATGCAATGTGCCGCCATAGCCACCACTGGGTTGTTCAAAAGCCAAGGGCAATTCCCCCCGCACCACGAGCGCACCGCTGCTGATTTGCCCCAGGCGGCCATCAATGCGCAGCGCCCCCTGGGTGAGGGGGTCAAAGATTTGCACCTGGGCGAAGGGGGGTAAAACGCGAATTTGCAGGGAATGAACGGCGAAGCTGTAGCCCTCGGTGCCATCGAGGGGGGTGAGGTCGATTTCTGGAGGCAGGCCAGTGATCGAGGTGGGGCCGGGATCCGGGGGCAACTGGGGCGGTTGGGGAATGCGATCGCCCACTTCCCCCAGATCCCATTGCCACTGTTGGGCCTTTTTGCTCAGTTCCGTGCGGGCCTTCACCGCCGGGCGGATTTTGCCCTGATTAGAAAACATCCGTTCCTGCTTTTTCTTCACCACTAACCACCGCTCCCGGGCAAAATCGCGGCGGGGTAGATGGGCATCTTGGGTAAATTGGTCATAAAAATTGAGGGCTTCCGTCATGGCCCCCAACCGCTCCAGGGCAATGCCGATTTCTGCCATCGTTAAGGAGGGGAAATGCTCAGGGGCGGGCTGATGCCAATCCAGCGCAAACAACACCTGCTCCTTCAACCATTGTTCATAACGACGACGGAGGTCGCGGCTCCATTCCTCCCCCTCTAGGGACCTGTGGGCCAAACTTTGGACGACCTGGGGGATGATCCCCGTGGCCTGGCCCGCTGGGGTTTTGAGGAGGTCGGGATACCGCTCTAGCCAGGCGATCGCCCCCTGCCATTGCCCCACAGCGAGGGCTTGCCGGATCAATTGGGCCAGCACGATTTCCCCCTGGTCTTGGGCTTGGGCCGCCGCCATGATCGTCTTTAAGCGCTCAGCATCCCCCAGGATTTCCCCCCACGGGAGGGGCGCCGGGCGGGGAGCGCCCGCCTCCCCC
>RECT01000176.1 GCA_007693875.1 Spirulina sp. DLM2.Bin59 | reverse complement strand
GGTAGGGTCATGAGCATGGGTTTAGGGGGTAGGGATTTGGAGCGCGGCTGGGCCTTGGGTGAGGGCCACGAGCCAAGCTAGGAGGAGGCAGGCGAGAAAGGTTAAGCCCAAGATAAACAGCACAAAAATTTCCCCAGGGGAGAGGGGGCGATCGGTGGGGTCGAGATAAGCAGACCGTTGCCAATGGCTCCCCTCCTGATGGTGGGCATCAGGCCCCTGGGGCTGAATCACCGTCCAACGGGAATAGCCAATTTGAGCATCATAAAGGAGGCGGCGTTGGGGGTTGCTCAGGGTGGCATAGGCTTCGTTGAGTTGCTGAAATTTTGCCGTTGCCACATCTTGGGGCAGTTCGGTGGTATCTGGATGATATTTTTTGCTTAAGTCCCGATAGCTGCGCCGAATTGCCGCTACAGAGGCCGCCGGATGTAGCCCCAAAATGCCGTAATAGCTGTTGAGAATCCGAGTTTCTGGGGGGAGGGATTGGGTATAGGGCGGCTCTTGGGACATGGCAAGGGCAAGAAATTGCCTCCCATTGTATCGCGTCGGTTCGGCTTCGTTCACTGACCCTGGGGGGATAGGTCGCAATCTATCCCCGAGGCTGGCATAATTTTCAGAAAAACTGAATTTTGTCAAGATCAGTTTTGCGGAAAAGTGATCTTGGCAAGGCCACAACCCCTTCGTTAGGGTGAGACCATCAATAATAATGCATCGTAACTTCTGGTTATGGCTCAAATTCAACGTCTTTCCTCACACTCAACCTTTCTACCCCGCTTACCGATCAACTTGATTGTGCAGTTTAAACAGCGCGAAATTGAAGCCAATCGGGATTATGGCATCCATGCCGCCCTGTACCCAATGCCACTTTCTGCGGCATTAGCCCGCCGCCACTATACCCAATTGGTGCATCTCTACCCCCCTCAAGATCAATCCCTCACGTGGGGCCGTTGGTTTCCCTGTGATTGGCTGCGTCCTGATGGCCGTGCAGCGGTGGCGGTCGATCTTGATCGCCTCCCCTTTCCCATCACCACCACCCCCAGTGCCCGGACGATCCCGGTACATCTCCTGCTGACGGTGGCGGATCTTTCCCCCGTATTTCGTCCCATGATGGCCGCTTCCGCTTAGGGGGAGTGGCGGTCTTGGCCATCGTCGGACTGGTATCATAGCCCTGATTCTTAATACGCTGATTGCTAAACTAGGCCTGTCCTGTGATCCATAGACTTTGCGTAGTTGAGGATGAGCAGAGGAAAATCCCAGCCTGTACTGGTTAGGAAAGCTGCATACCCTTTAGAATTTGCACCATACGAGAAGAAGACGCTGTGTTTAATTGGTTCAACCGCAACAAAAAAAAAGCTGAGAACGAGCAAACGCCGCCCCCCGCCGCAACCCCAACCGTAGATCCTGTTGAGGCTGAAGCGCCACCGGCATCCACCCCAGATCTGGACTATCTGCAATGGGCAAAGGCGGCCTATCAAACCATTCAAGAAAAGCAGGAACCCCAGGAACCCCCGGAGGCGGTAGAAACTCCCCCATCGGTTGATGCGGTGGATGAGCCGGAGGCAGTTGCGGCAGAGCCGGAAACGGTGGAACTAGACCAAGCCGTAGAACCTGAAGCTACGGCGGATCAACCCACAGCACCGGCTGCCATCACTGCACCGGAGCCGGAGACCCCTGAACCAGAAACCCCTCAACCGGCTTGGATGCGCAAATCCGACGGTTTGGAACGGCTCAAGGAGACAGCTTTAGTTGAAGAGGAAGAGATAGAGCCGGAAGTGGCCTTTGATGAGGATTTCCTCTGGTCGGCGCGGATTTTGGCGGAGCAGGGCCGCAGCCCCGATGAAATTGATCTGGAAGAAATTAGTTGGTTGAAGCGGTTGCGGGAGGGTTTGGGTAAGACCCGCCGCAGTTTGATCAATCAACTCAAGGCCATTGTCGGCCAGGGGCCCCTCAATGAGGCCGCTGTTATGGAGATTGAGGCCCTGTTGTTGCAGGCAGATGTGGGGGTAGCAGCAACAGACTACATTATTGAAACCCTTCAGGAGCGGTTGAGGGAGGAGGCTCTGCCCCCGGAGGAGGCGATCGCCTACCTCAAGGAAATCCTCTGCAAAATTCTCGATAAACCCCTCCCTGACCCCAGCAATGCCGCCCTAGTCCCCCAGGATGACCGGCTGAATATTTGGCTGATGACGGGGGTGAATGGGGCGGGTAAAACCACCACCATTGGCAAACTGGCCAATTTGGCCCAAAAATCCGGCTATCCCACCCTGATCGCCGCCGCCGATACATTCCGGGCCGCCGCCGTTGAACAGGTGAAGGTGTGGGGGGAACGCACCAATACCCCCGTGATTGCCAATCCGGGCCAAAATACCGACCCCGCAGCGGTGGTTTATGATGCGATCGCCGCCGCCCAAGCCCGCAACATTCAACTCCTCCTCGTCGATACCGCCGGCCGGCTGCAAAATAAGAAAAACCTCATGGATGAACTGGCAAAAATCCGCCGCATCATCGACAAAAAAGCCCCCAATGCCGTTGTTGAGTCCCTGTTAGTCCTCGATGCCACCCTGGGGCAAAATGGCCTCCGTCAAGCTGAAGTATTTTCCACCTCCGCCCAACTGAGCGGCGTTGTGCTTACCAAATTGGATGGCACTGCCAAGGGGGGCGTTGCCCTGGCCGTCGCCCAGCAGTTGAACCTCCCGATCCGGTTTATTGGGGCCGGGGAAGGGATTGAGGATCTCCGCCCCTTTTCCAGTTATGAGTTCGTGGAAGCTCTGCTTAGTGATTAGCTGCCAAAATTGTTGACAAAAAAGTCAGACAATGCTATTGATTTTGAGACTACCTTGTCTCTGGCTGCCAACTTCAAGCCACCAACCCGCTTGGTTTGCCAAGCCCAAGTTCAAAGCATTGTTAGATCCCTCATCCTAGACCCCTCATCCCGCACTTTTTGCGAACGTAACCCCAGTAATGACGGCCGCACCGCTTCCCCATCCCTCCAATCCTGACCTGGCCTCAACCCGTGCTGAGGCCACGGCAGTTGCTGGCCTCAAGGAGGTAGTCGCCCGTCTAAACCGTGAGCAAAACCGCATTCAAAACCTGCTCAGTTCTCTCGGCTTTGCGCTGCGGAGTTTTAATAACCTCAATCAATTTTTAGAAATTGTCCCCTTAATGGCGGCAAGGGTCACGGATGCCGATGGAGGGGCGTTGGTTTTATTACGTCCCGATGGTCAGCCCCGGTTAGAGCAGCTCCATTGCCAGGAGGGCCATGCCTGTACCGATATCCGCCGCGCCCTCGAAACCGCCACCCGGCAGATGAGCCAACGTGAGGCCGGTGCAGGGGGATTTCAGCCGGGGATTTTGGATCAGCACCTCCAGGATCATCTGGGGGAAAAGGTGCAATTATTCGGCACGCCCATTTTGATTAAAAATCAGGAGCGGGGCCGGCTCTATATTTTTAGTGATGATCTGGACTATGGCTGGACGGGAACGCGGCGGAAGTTGGTGCAGTTGGTGGCGGATCAAACGGCGGTGGCGATCGCCAACCAGGAAATGACCAATGCCCTGCGGCAAAAGGAACGCCTCGACCGCGAGCTAGAAATTGCCTCGGAAATCCAAGACCATCTCCTCCCCCGCCACTGTCCCATGATCTGGGGTGTGAATTTAGCCGCCAGTTGCAAAACTGCCAACCGCGTCGGCGGCGATTATTACGACTTTATCCCCACCACCTACGCCCAATTTAGCGGCGAAAATACCGTCCTCCCCGCCTGTCCCTGGGGGATTGTGATTGGGGATGTGATGGGCAAAGGCGTACCGGCGGGGTTAATTATGACGATGACGCGGGGAATGCTGCGGGCGGAGGTGCTGAACCGCCATAGCCCGGCGCAAATTGTCCAACACCTCAATCAGGTTATGTATGCGGATCTGGAAAATTCCCACCGTTTCCTGACGTTGTTTTATTCGGAATACAATCCGAAAACCCAAATGCTCTCCTACACCAATGCCGCCCACCACCCCCCCCTGTTATGGCAGGCAGCAACGCGATCGCTCCTTAAACTGGATACTTGGGGGATGCTGATCGGCCTCGATATTGATTCGGTCTATGAAGATGCCGAAATCCAACTGGCCTCAGGGGATACGGTGGTTTACTTCACCGATGGGTTTACCGATGCCATGAACCAAGCGGGCGATCGCTTTGATGAGGAGCGGTTTAACGAAGCCTTTGAATGGGCCTGTGAGCAGGGCTATCACTCCCAATCCATCCTTGATCACCTCTTCGGGGAAGTCGCCACCTTTGTGGGCAAGGGAGAAACCTATGGCGATGACATGACCCTTGTCGTTTTACAGGTGGACTAACGGTACAATGGCCCCCAATGTGGTTTTGAAAGGTTGGGAGATTGCCAATGCAAGACATAATCCTGGCGGGGCTATGGCCCGTTACCCCTGGGCTATTGGCCCAAGCCGTCAGTGATCCTGACGTGCTGGGACAGATCCAATCAGGGTTTCAGAATTTTATAGAATCGGGGCAGGTGTGGGCCATGGTGATTGGCATTGTCATCGGCTACGCGATCCGCAGTATCACCCGTTGATTGGGGTGGCGTGAAGATTTGTGAAGGTTTGCCAGCCGTTGTTGAGCGGTGTCTGGGTCAATAACGATAAGCAATACTTGTAGGAAAGAAAATTTAGATAATTTATTTCCCGTTAAGCAACATTTTAGTTGTTAAACTGGAATCGTTACCCTATACCTAATAAAAGAGAACTTTCTGAGCTAGGGTGATGTTCCCCTCTAGCCACTGTCTTTTCAGTCGCAATCACCCCCCCATCTGAACCAAGCGTTAGGATGGAGACCAATGTCCAATCACTAGGAGACAACCCACTGATGCAGGAACTCGCCGTCCGTCCTGAACTAGACTTTACGAGTGAAGCGTACAAAAACGCCTACAGCCGTATTAACGCCATTGTCATTGAGGGCGAAGAGGAAGCCTACAACAACTACCTTGCCATGGGGGAAATGCTCCCAGATTACAAAGAGGAGCTGATCAAGCTGGCAAAAATGGAGAACCGCCACATGAAAGGGTTTCAGTCCTGTGGCAGGAATCTGGATGTCACCCCAGATATGGAATTTGCTCGGGAATATTTTGCCCAACTCCATGGCAACTTTAAAACCGCCTACGAACAAGGCAACATTGTCACCTGCTTCCTTATCCAATCCTTGATTATCGAAGCCTTTGCGATCGCTGCCTACAACATCTATATCCCGGTCGCCGATCCCTTTGCCCGCAAAATCACCGAAGGGGTCGTCAAAGACGAGTACAAGCACCTCAATTTTGGCGAAGTCTGGCTCAACGCCCATTTTGAAGAAGCCAAAGCTGAACTCGAAGTGGCGAATAAAGCCAACCTGCCGATCGTTTGGAAAATGCTCAACCAGGTCGAAAAGGACGCCGCCGTCCTTGGTATGGAAAAAGAGGCCCTCGTTGAAGACTTCATGATCAGCTACGGTGAAGCCCTTGCCAACATCGGCTTTACCACCCGTGACATCATGAAAATGTCCGCCTACGGTTTAACCGCAGCTTAGACTGGGGTCTGTAATGACCATGAGCCTGCCACATCGGTAGGCTCATTGTTTTGAGAGGCAAGGTCCATCCTCAAGTATAATGTCAGACATCTCAGCCACAAGCCCAGCCGCTTCCAGGGAGATCCTCCGGGCAGTCCCAACGGAGTCAACATATGATCCTAGAGGGTAATCTGGGTCGCACCCCTTGGGAACATTCCTTGATCCGCTCAGCCCTGGCATTTTTTCGCTAGGGAATACATCTCCTGATCACATTTATCGCTCGTTACGACGAGCTTTTTCTTAACAACTGCCCATGTTTGGTCTTATCGGTCACTTGACGAATCTCGAACACGCTCAAGGCAAAGCCCATGAGCTTGGTTACACCGAATACGGCAACCAAGGTCTGGATTTTTGGTGCTCTGCTCCGCCGCAAATCATTGATCATGTCAAAATCACCAGCCTGACAGGACAGGTGATTGAGGGAAAATACATCGAATCTTGCTTTTTGCCAGAGATGCTGGCGCAGCGGCGGATTAAATCAGCGATTCGGAAAGTGCTCAATGCCATGGCCACCGCCCAAAAAGAGGGACTAAATATCACGGCATTGGGGGGATTTTCCTCCGTTATTTTTGAAAATTTTAATCTCAGTCAAAATAAACAAGTTCGTAACGTAGAACTGGACTTTACCCGATTCACCACCGGCAACACCCACACCGCTTACATTATTTGCCGTCAACTGGAAATTTGTGGCCCAGAGTTGGGGATTGATCTGGCTCAGGCAACGGTGGCGGTCTGTGGGGCAACGGGGGATATTGGCAGCGCCGTCTGTCGTTGGTTGGATCGTCACACCAATGTCCAGGATCTGCTCCTGATTGCTCGGAACCGTGACCGGCTCAATGAGCTCCAAAGTGAGTTGGGGCGGGGCAAGATTATGGATTTGGAGGAAGCGCTCCCCTTGGCAGATATTGTCGTTTGGGTGGCGAGCATGCCCCGTGGGGTGGATATCAGTGGCATTCCTTTGAAGAAGCCCTGTTTGTTAATTGATGGCGGCTATCCTAAAAATTTGGATCGGATGGTGGCTCAGGAAGGGGTGCATTTCTTAAAAGGTGGCTTGGTGGAGCATGAAATTGAAATGGATTTCCGCTTTATGAGTTGGGCGGATATGTCGGTGGCCGGCCAACCGCTGTTTGCTTGTTTTGCCGAGGCAATGCTGTTGGAGTTTGAGCAGTGGCACACAAATTTCTCCTGGGGACGTAACCACATTACGCTGGAGAAAATGGAGCAAATTGGCGCGGCTTCCCTCAAGCATGGTTTCCGACCTTTACTGCTTCACTGATTTTGATGGTCTCTGTGGGGGATCATCCCTAGTTCTGTCTTGCATTATCCAGCCGTCCATCCCCTGTTATGAGTGCTTCTAAAAATCGTCCGTTTCTTTTAACCTTTGAAAAGCCCCTCTGTGAGTTAGAGTCGCGGATTGAACAAATTCGTGAACTAGCGCGGGAAAATAACGTCGATGTTTCTGACCAGATCCGGGAGTTGGAGGCGAAAGCAGAACAATTGCGCCAGGAAATTTTTAGTAGCCTCACCCCTGCCCAGCGGTTGCAGTTGGCTCGCCACCCCCGCCGCCCTTCTACCTTGGACTATATCCAGGCGATGTGTGATGAATGGGTGGAGCTCCATGGCGATCGCGGCGGCAGTGATGATCCTGCCCTGGTGGGGGGGGTGGCCCGCTTGGGGGGGATGCCGGTGGTGATGTTGGGGCATCAAAAGGGACGGGATACGAAGGATAATGTGTTGCGTAATTTTGGCATGGCTTCACCGGGGGGCTATCGGAAGGCGTTGCGTTTAATGGAGCATGCCAATCGCTTTGGCATGCCGATTTTAACGTTCATTGATACCCCCGGAGCCTGGGCGGGGTTGGAGGCGGAGAAGTTGGGGCAGGGGGAGGCGATCGCCTATAACCTCCGGGAAATGTTTAGTTTTGATGTGCCGATTCTATGTACGGTGATTGGCGAAGGGGGTTCCGGGGGAGCCTTGGGCATTGGCGTGGGCGATCGCATCCTCATGTTTGAGCATGCCGTCTACACCGTCGCCACCCCCGAAGCCTGCGCCGCCATCCTCTGGAAAGATGCCGCCAAGGCCCCCCAAGCTGCCGCCGCCCTCAAAATCACCGCCTTAGACCTGAAAAACCTGGGCATTTTGGACGAAATTATCCCCGAACCCGCCAGCGGGGCCCATGCTGACCCCCTCGCGGCGGCCCAAAGCTTGAAAACCAGTCTCCTCCAACACCTAGAAGTCCTCCTCGCCATGACCCCGGCAGAACGCCAAGGCAGTCGCTATCAGAAGTTTCGCCAAATGGGCCAATTCCAAGAACAGATCGAAGCTTAAGACAGTTGCGCCACCGTTGGCC
>RECT01000087.1 GCA_007693875.1 Spirulina sp. DLM2.Bin59 | reverse complement strand
ACAAATTCACGCCCCGCTCCCCCACATAGGTAAAGTAACCCTGGCTCAATTCGGTAATGAAATCATGGGCATTGGCAATTTTCGCCGCTGCCTCTACTTTTGCTAAATCATAATCTACTTGGCCAAAGGCAATGTTAGCGGCGATCGTCCCGGAAAACAGCACCGTTTCCTGGGGAACAATACCAATCTGTTGCCGTAAACTCTTCAGCGTCACTGTGGCCACATCGACACCATCGATAAAAATTTGCCCCTCTTGGGGTTGATAAAATCGGGGCAGTAAATTAACTAATGTGGTTTTTCCTGCTCCAGAATGGCCCACCAAGGCGATCATTTCCCCCGGTTGCACCAAAAAACTGAGTTTTTTTAACACCGGCTCACTGGGCAAATATTCAAAACTAATCTGTTGATATTCCACTTTGCCAGAAACGGCAGGCAGGGCAGTAGCGGTCGTTGCTTCCACCACCGTCGGATCTAAATCTAACAACTCAAACACCCGATCCACAGAGGCTTGAGCCTGCTTAAATTCGTTGTAATTAGAGGTGGTAATACTAATGGGATCGATGAGCATTGCCACGGCGGCTAAATAGCCCACAAAGGAGCTACCGGTTAGATTACCTTGGGAAATTTGCCAGGTTCCTAAACAGAAAATAAACACCACGCTCATTGCATAAAGAAAGCCGACAAAAACAATTTGAAAAGCTTTAATCCGTTCTGTCATGTAGCGGGCGCGGCGGTTATCTTCGGCAAACTGGGTAAATTGCTTGAGGGTGTAATCTTCAGCGGCAAAGGCTTTGACCAAACGAATGCCGCTGAGATATTCAATGAGTAGGGAGGAAAGATCGGCAATGCGGTTTTGGCTACGGCGGGAATATTGCAGCAATTGCTCCCCAAAAAAGCCCACTAAAATTGCCATCAGGGGGCCGAGGATTAGGGCGCTGGCGGTGAGTTGCCAGTTGAGATAAATCATCATCCCCAACACAACAATCAACTGCAACACACAGGGAATAAACTGCTGAAAGAGCTTATTGACCAATTCCCCCACCCGATCTACATCTTCCGTGAGGCGATAGGATAAATCCCCGGTTTTGGTGGTTTCAAAATAGGTGAGGCTTAATTGTTGGAGGTGGCGGTAGACGGCGGTGCGGAGTTGGAGCGTGATTTGGAGGGCCGCCTTGGCCATGAACGTATCTTGATTGTATTGGGCGATCGCCCGCACCAAAAAGATCGCCGCCGCAATCCCCGCTGCCCGCGTACTACCGGACACATTCCCCGCCCCCACGGATTCCGCCATGGTTTCCGCCAGTTTAATCAACGCCGGCCAACAGGCGGTAAATACAATAGTAGAAATCAGGGCGATGGCGATCGTCCCCCCTTGGGCGCGGATGTAGGGGAGCAATTGGGAATAGTGAGAGGGCTGCTTCAAGATGCGTCCTTAGGCGGGGGTGTGGGGATGGAGGGCATGGTTTAGAACAGCATGGTGTTCGGGGGCCGGTGTGGGGGTTTTAACGGGGAAAAAGGGCTGATGGAGGCTGATCAATTGGGCCAACGTCCGTTTTAACTGGGTGCGGGAAACGATCGCATCCACAAACCCACAGTTGAGCAAATATTCCGCCGTTTGGAAATCATCAGGGAGTTTTTCCCGGATGGTCTGCTCAATCACCCGCCGACCGGCAAAGCCGATGGCGGCCTTGGGTTCCGAGATAATCACATCCCCCAACATCGCAAAACTGGCGGTTACACCTCCCATGGTGGGGTTAGTGAGGACGGGAATATAGAGGAGTTTGGCTTGGCGGTGGCGTTCTAAGGCTCCGGAAATCTTCGCCATCTGCATTAAACTCAGCATCCCTTCCTGCATCCGCGCCCCCCCCGATGCACAGACGATGATCACCGTTAGGCCTTCCTCTGTGCCGTATTCAATGAGGCGGGTGAGTTTTTCCCCCACCACAGACCCCATACTCCCCCCCATAAAGGCAAAATCCATCACCCCCAGGGCAACAGGGAGGCCATCGAGGAGGCCGGTGCCGGTTTGTACCGCATCGCTGAGGCCGGTTTTGGTTTGGTAATCCCGGAGGCGGTCTTTATAGGGTTTGCGATCGCGAAAACCGAGGGGATCAACGGGGCGAACCTCAGTATTGAGGGGCTTCCAGGTTTGGGGATCCATGAGTTGGTGAATGCGCTCCTGGCTTCCCACCCGGAGATGATGATGGCATTCATGACAGACCATGGCGTTGGCTTGGAGGTCTTTGGTGTAGGCCAGTACGCCGCAGTTGGGGCATTTTGTCCAGAGGCCATCGGCAATTTCCCGCTCTTGGTTGGCTTGGGGAACGGGGGGTTGATCTTTTTCGCGATTGGCAAACCAGTCAAATAAAGACATTGTGGGATTTTAAGCACTCCGTGGACTAAAAAAGCAAATGGTATTGAGGGAGACGTGCAAAGCTGGCCTAGGGTTCATCATCCAGTTCTAGCTCTTCTTCTTTGGGACTGAGCAGGAGCAAGGCTGTCCAGCGATCGGGGGAGAGGACTTGCAGGGCGGTTTCTCCGGCTAAAAAACAGCCGCTGGCCCCTACTTGGATAATGCGGCTGGGAATTTCATGGCCGGCGAGAATTTGCTCCATGAGTTCTGCTTCCCACCGTGAGCTAACTATTTTAATCGTGATCCAGGACACAGGGTTCATCATATCAAGGGAGGGTTAATCTCGTTTCATCCTGCCCCGAAAATGAGGCGTTGGTAGCTGGTGATGATTATCTCACCCCAGAAAACGGTGATCACTGCCCCTAGGGCGAGAAAGGGGCCGAAGGGGATGGGTTGCTTGCGGTTGAGGAGACCGAGGGCGATCGCCCCTCCCCCTAAAAAGGCTCCCCCCACACAGCCTAAAAAGGCCGCCAGGGCTGCCCCCTGCCAACCGAGCCACGCCCCAATCATCGCCAGGAGTTTGGCATCACCGGCTCCCATGGCGGTGCGGCGGTAGAAGATGGAGCCGATGAAGGCGATTAACTCTAATCCCCAGAGGGCGAGGACGGCTCCAAAAATTCCCGTGATTAAACGGCTCAGGCTGGCCTCAATGGCTGTGGTTTCGATCCAACCTTGCAGGAGGAGGAACACCAAACCCGCCACTAGGCCGGATTGGGTGAGGGGGTTGGGGAGGGTGAGGGTATCGCAGTCGATGAGGGCGAGGGCGAGGAGCCAACTGAGGAGGAGGCAATAGCCAACGGTGGTGAGGGTGGGGCCGAATTGCCAGAAGGTGGCGAGGAAAAGGAGGGCGGCGATCGCCTCAATGAAGGGATACCGCCAGGAAATCCCGCCGCCACAGTGGCGACATTTCCCCCGTAGCCAAAACCAGGCCAGAACGGGGATGTTGTCGTACCAATGAATGTGGGTTTGGCAGTGGGGACAGTGGGAAGGGGGGAAGAGGATCGATTTGCCGGCGGGGATGCGGTAGATGATCACATTCAGGAAGCTGCCGATGGCGGCGCCGATGATCAGGATGAAAAGGGTGGTGGTGAGGGTGAGGAGGTGATCCATGAGGGGTTAGGGTAAATTTGTGATTTTTACCATTGACTTGACAATCTCGCAAATTATCGTTACATTAGTTTACATAAGGCGTTACAAACCTAAACAAAAGACATCGGAGGCTTTCTATGAGCTACCTCACCATTCTGTTTGCATTGATGATCGCGGGTTGGGCTGCTGCTGCCCTGATCGGGTCACAGGCTTATTTTCGGGGGGAACAGTCGAAGCCGATCCACGAACGTAACTGGAACTCCGCAGAATTTGACCAATTGGCCACTTCGGTAACGGGTCAAGCCACGGACTACGGCGATCGCCATCCCGCCTATGAAATGGATGCCTACGCCACGCAGGCTTTCACCAACGTTTAACAAGTTTCCATCGGTTCTCCTAAATCTGGATCAGGGAGGGGCTTTTGCCCCTCTTTTTTTTGGGAACATCTGCTGTACAAGGGCTTCAGTCAACGAAAAACAGGTGATCTAACTTTAGGAGACCAGTGCCAATGGGCTAACACCCCACTGCTTGATGACAGAAAAGGTCGCGTTTAGAAAATTGATCAAGAACCTCTCACCATAGCCAAAAACTCTGCTGGTAGGACTGCCGGGATTACAGAAACAGCAAAATCAGGTGTATTCCGTGTCACAATAATTTCTATGTCTGCGGCATTGGCAGCTTCGCTAGTTACCGCGTCTTCAAAATCCGTCATTGCACTGTCTAATGCAGATCTAATAACTTCGTCTGTCACATCAGCAATTTGCAGATGCTGTAATAGCCTTGACAAAAGCTCTCGTGCGCTTACACTGCCCACTTGGCGGCGTAAAATATAAAAAATATTCGTCACAGCATGACCCGCAACATATCCCTGTACTTGGGGTTGCGTTGCCATGTTTAATGCTTGAGCAGAGGCAACCACAAACAGTTGTCGCTGAGTGAGAACATCAAGCAAAACATCGCTATCAAACAATACCCGCCTCAATGGTATTTGTCCTCCAGGTAATCCACATAGGATTCTGTGAGATCTTCTGTCCCTAACTGAATCACTCCAATTAGGCTTTGAGTCCAGGGATGAAGATCTGGCAAAACATTCCCATGGGCTACTGGAGAACTAAAAACAAGCGTTTCCTTGTGAATTGAACTCAATAACGACTCCACCAACCGCCAGCGATCGCCTATCGGCAACTGCAACGCCTCACTTTGTATCTTTTGCAACCTCATCCGCCCTTCCCCAGTAACGCTTTGATCTATTCTAAATGGCCTTTGTCTCGATCAACATGGAAACGAGAGCTAATCCTTACCATCCTGATATGTGGTTTCGATCTAGCCTTGCACTGCAAGGAACACCAAACCCACCACCAGGCCGGACTGGGTGAGGGTAAAAAATTAATGGGTGTGGGGGCGAAAAATTTTTGTGTCTCCGGCAGGCTTACGCCAACGCCCCTACAGGGAATGCTTCACGCCTAAAATTTCCTGTAACTCGACGACCCGACCCACCACCGCCACGGCCGGTGCTTCAAACTGTGCTGCTTCCACTTGGGCGACGATCGTTCCTAAGGTGCCGATCAATTCGGACTGTTCCGGGCGGGTTCCCCAGCGGATCAGGGCGATCGCCGTATCAGCACTGAGGCCGCCCGCTTGGAGGGCGGTGGTGATGTGGGCGAGATTGTGGAGGCCCATGTAGATGACGATGGTTTCGGAACCTTGGGCGATCGCCCCCCAATCCACTTGAGGCCGGTATTTCCCCGCCGCTTCATGGCCCGTGACAAACGTGACAGAGCAGCTATAGCCGCGATGGGTGACAGGAATACCCGCATAGGCGGGGGCGGCAATGCCAGCGGTAATGCCGGGGATCACTTCCACCGGCACACCAGCCCGGCGTAAATCGGCCATTTCTTCCCCACCCCGACCAAACACAAAGGGATCCCCCCCCTTAAGGCGGACAATAATCGCGTGATCCTGGGCCTTCTCAATCAGCAATGCGGTGGTTTCATCCTGGGCTTTGGAATGTCGCCCCCGCCGCTTCCCGGCGTTGATCTGCTCCGCTTCGGGGTTGATCATCGCCAAAATGGCCGGGCTAACCAGGGCATCATAAATCACCAGATCCGCAGTTTCGAGGAGGGCCTTCCCCTTCAGCGTCATCAACCCCGGATCACCGGGGCCGGCTCCCAATAAATAAACTTTCCCCAACGTGGTGGTTTTGACCATAGATCTCATTGGTGCAGAATCCAATCAAGGAGTAAGGGCATAAATTCCGGGATATCGCTGAGGGGCTGGCCCAAATGCAATTCAGGGATGAATTGGGGTTGTAGGGTTTTCAGTTGTTGGGCGATCGCCTCGGTAATTCCGCCGGTAAATAAAAAGTAGGGCTGAATGAACCAACTGGTCTGTTCATCGGTAACGAATCGGGTCAATTGCTGGGCTAAATCTGGTGCCACCGACCAATAGGCGGCGATCGCATCAAGCCGATGGGCCATAGCTTCCACCGGTTCATTGCCCCCGAGGCGACGGCTGCCGTGGGCCAGCAAAAGCCGCCCCGCCCCTGGGTAGGTGGCGAATTGTCGCCGCAACAGGGCGGTCATGCCCAGATGGCTGCCCAAATAGGGGGCAATTGTAAAGGGTAGGGATTTATCCCCCATTACCTGGGCTAATTCCACCTCATGGGGAATATCCTCCCGCACATGAACACCGGGAAGTAAAAACAGGGGGAGGAGTTTGAGTTGGGCAAAACCCTGCGATCGCCCCTGGGCCATCACCGCCATAATCTGTTGATGGAGGGGTTGCGGTGCCGCCTCTAAACAGGCCGTGGCCACCCAAACCGGGGTTTGGGACTGCGGGGCTAAGGCCGCCGTCACCCGTTGGGCTAAATCAGTGAGTGCCCTTTGAGAACGGACATCCCGACTACCATGTGCAATCAATAAATAGGCCGTAGACAAGAGCGTTGGGGAAAGAAATTGTGAATGGCGAGACTGCCTGGTTAAATTTTGCCATGAAAAACCCCTCAGGGGTTGAGGGGTAAAGGATCAAACCGCACCCAAATTACTAAAAGCCAGCACCTTGATGGTGCATGGGAATCCCGGTAGGGCGGGAAATGGCAGAGGTCATCAGCGCACTGAATCCTCCTAAAATCAAAACCCCGATAATTGCGGCGGTGCTGGAAACCCGTTTCAAGCTGAATTGCCATTGCAACGAAACCGGCTGCAAGTTCAAGGGGCTGACTGTTTCCTCATACACCATCGCCATGTGACTATAGCCAAGCATTTCCATGGGCGATCGCTCCAATTACGACTGAATTTCAGGTGAGATGCACAAAATCCGATTAGACCGCTTGGGCCTTGAATAGCCTCCAATTTAGCACCTTTGAGGGGAGATGGCTGTAGGGCACAGCATTCACATTAAGAAGTGTTAACTTAAAAGGAGCCTTCCACGCCTTAACTGCCCCTGATGATCCTCTTTCGCCTTGAACCGGCCGTCCGCCGCAACCTCCTATTTTTATTCTGTACCGCCTTGTGCTTTTGGTTGAGCCTAACGTCACTGCTGCCAGTGTTGCCCCTCTACATCGAAGCCACCGGAGCCACCTCCCAACAGGTGGGTTTAGTGATGGGCAGTTTTGCCATTGGCCTGTTGCTGACGCGGGGGGTGTTAGGGCGGTGGTCTGATGAGCGCAGTCGCAAATTAGTGGTACAGATTGGCACATTGGTGGTAGGGCTAGCCCCCTTCGGTTATTTATATTTCACCGCGTTGCCGATTCTCGTTTTATGCCGAGCTGTCCATGGTTTAAGCATTGCCGGCCTCACCACCGGTTACAGCACATTGGTCATCGACCTGGCCCCTCCGGCCAAGCGGGGGGAAATTCTTGGCTATATGACCCTCGCCGTTCCCATTGGCATGGCCATGGGGCCCGCCCTGGGGGGATTTCTCGGTGCAGAATATGGCTTTAATGTTGTGTTTATCCTCTCAGGGATCTTAGGCTTATTGGGGTTTTTATTGGCCAGTCAGGTGGAGGATGGGGTGGGCCAACCACAACCCGTAACACCCACTCCGGTGCGTTCCCTCTGGCAATGGTTGGGCTTGGATCGCTTTTGGGCGTTGGCTCAGGGGCCCCGGTTACGGGTTCCGGCATTGGTGTTGCTGTTGGTGGGGACAGTGTTTGGAGCGTTAACTACATTTATCCCAGCCTATATTCGCGATAGTGGGGTGGGGTTAAATGTGGGGCTGTTTTATACGGCGATCGCCCTCTCCAGCTTTTCCGTCCGCGTCTTCACCGGGCGGGCTTCTGACCGTTTGGGTCGGGGGATATTCATTAGCTGTAGTCTACTAGCCTATCTCGTCTCGATGATTTTGTTAGCGCGGGCGGGTAGCTCCATCGTCTTTCTCTTGGCGGGGTTGGCAGAAGGAGCCGGAGCCGGAACCTTAATCCCGATGATGACGGCCCTAGTGGCAGATCGCTCACTTCCCGGTGAACGGGG
>RECT01000195.1 GCA_007693875.1 Spirulina sp. DLM2.Bin59 | reverse complement strand
CCCCCCCCCCCCCCCCCCCCCCCCCCCCCCCCCCCCCCCCCCCCCCCCGCGGCCCATCGCGCAGGCTCCCCCCGGCTACGCCGACCCCCTTATTAAGGGGGTTGAATTTTCAAAATCCCCCCTTTTCAAAGGGGGGGCAGGGGGGGATCTTCCCCGACCCGAGGCAGAGGTGATACAATGATCAATCTCTATTGCAATCGATTAATCCCCTTGAATTCATGACCATTACCCAAGAGCGCAAACAAGAACTGATTGTTGAGTACCAAGCCCACGACACCGATACCGGTTCCTCTGATATCCAAGTGGCCGTCCTCACGGAACGGATCAACAACCTCACCACTCACCTCAAAGCCAATAAAAAAGACCATTCCTCCCGGCGGGGTCTGCTCAAACTCATTGGTCAACGGCGGCGGTTGTTGAACTATATCCAAAAACATGACTATGCCCATTATCAAGCCCTGATCGGCCGTCTCGGCATCCGTCGCTAACCTTTACCTGTTGGATCATGCCTGAAGACGCTCCCCGCAACAATCTCCCCTTTGAACCCCGTAGAAAGCGGGATAAAAAAGCGAAACGCCCCGCCCCCCCTCAGGTCAGTGCCGCCAGTCGGGAAGCGGCCTCCCTCTCTGCCATTCCCGATGCAGTCAGTCGGCGGATGATTCGCCGCATGGCTTTGTTTTGTGGCGTTCCCTCGGGTTTGGGCATTTTTAGCTTTTTTATCTTTTATTGGGTGGTCAGCCATGGTTGGTTTGATATTCCCCCCTATGCGGTGTTTGTGGCAACCCTGGGACTGTTTGGCTCCGGTGTGGTGGGTTTGAGCTATGGCATTCTCTCTACGTCATGGGATGAAGACCGAGTGGGGGGCTGGTTCGGTTGGCGGGAATTTACCCTCAATGGTAAGCGTGTGTTTGAGGCCCTGCGGGAGGCCCGGCGCACGGCTAAGGCAGCTAAACAAAACCCCGACCCCTCTTAAAATCGTGGATGGGGGCGATCGCCCCTAGAAATTGTGAAGCAATATCACAGCCCGTTGGCCCCGCAGCAATGCCACAATAGGCTGTAACTGTTCTTTTATCTGCAAAATAATACAGGAAGGATTACGTCATGATTGTTGTGATGCGTGTGGGTTCACCGGAAGCTGAGGTGGATCGTCTTTGTGAAGATTTTGAAGGCTGGGGCTTAACGCCGGAGCGGATTGTCGGCAAGCATAAGGTGGTGATTGGCCTCGTAGGAGATACCGCTGATTTGGATGAGCAGCAGATTCAGGAACGGAGCCAATGGATTGAAACGGTGCTCCGGGTGGAGCGGCCCTACAAACGGGCAAGCCGCGAGTACCGCCATGGGGAGGCCAGTGAAGTTTTGGTCAGTACCCCCAGCGGTAAGGTGGCCTTTGGGGAACATCACCCTGTTGTTGTGGTGGCGGGCCCCTGCTCTGTGGAAAATGAAGAAATGATCATCGCCACGGCCCAGGCGGTGAAAGCCTCCGGGGCGAAGTTCCTCCGGGGTGGGGCCTATAAGCCCCGCACCTCTCCCTATGCCTTCCAAGGCCATGGCGAAAGTGCCTTAGGCTTGCTAGCAGCAGCGCGGGAAGCATCAGGTTTGGGGATCATTACGGAAGTGATGGATACCGCCGATGTGGAGAAGGTGGCGGAAGTGGCGGATGTGCTCCAGGTGGGAGCGCGCAATATGCAAAATTTTGCCCTCTTGAAAAAGGTGGGGGCGCAGGATAAGCCGGTGCTGATCAAGCGGGGGATGTCCTCCACCATTGATGAATGGCTGATGGCGGCGGAATATATCCTCGCGGCGGGGAATCCCAATGTGATTCTCTGTGAACGGGGTTTGCGGACGTTTGATCGCTCCTACACGCGGAACACGTTAGATATTGCCGTCGTGCCGGTGCTGCGATCGCTCACTCACCTACCGATCATGCTTGACCCCAGCCATGGCACGGGTCGCTGGGAATATGTGCCGGCAATGGCTAAGGCTTGTATTGCAGCGGGGACGGATTCGTTAATGATTGAAGTCCATCCCAATCCTGCCCAAGCCCTCTCCGATGGCCCCCAATCCCTCACCCCAGAACGGTTTGAGCGGTTGATGACGGAGTTGGCGGTGATTGGTAAGGCGGTGGAGCGGTGGCCGTTGCCGGAGCCGGTGTTGGTGTAGTACCTTGCCCTTTTGCCCTCACCCTAAATCCCTCTCCCAAAATGGGAGAGGGACTTTGATTTATTGCGATTTATTGCCCTCCGACTCCCCTGGGAGAAGGGGCTGGGGGATGAGGGCAACCAGCGTCATAGACCCGCCGGGATCGCCGCGATCAGTTGTTTGGTGTAGTCCGTTTGGGGGTTCGTGTAGATTTGGTCGGCGCGATCGATTTCTTCGATTTTGCCCTTGTTCATCACCATGATGCGATCGCTCATAAACTTGACCACACTCAAATCATGGGAAATGAAAATATAGGTCAAGCCAAATTCCCGCTGCAATTCCTTCAATAAATTCAACACCTGGGCCTGTACCGACACATCCAGAGCCGAAACCGATTCATCACAGATAATAAAGCGGGGATTGAGGGCCAAAGCGCGAGCAATACAGATCCGTTGCCGCTGACCCCCGGAAAATTCATGGGGAAACCGATTCATCATCCCCGGATCGAGGCCCACCCGCTCCAAGAGATAGGCGGCCCGGTTGCGATAATCCGCCTTCGTTTTCCCCTGGCCATGGATCTGTAACGGCTCCATAATCGCTTTCCCCACCGCCATACGGGGATTGAGGGAATTGTAGGGGTTCTGAAAGACGATTTGCATTTCGCGGCGCAGGGCCTTGAGGGCGGCTCCCTGGGCGTGGGTAATATTTTGGCCATCAAAATAAATATTACCGGCCAGTTCTGGCGTGAGCCGCAATAGAGTAAGGGCTAATGTGGATTTACCACAACCAGATTCCCCCACTAACCCCAGGGTTTCCCCCGCATAAACCTCAAAGGAAAGATCATTCACCGCCATAAAATAGCGACGCTCCCAACCCAATACCCCTTTAATCGGAAACCCCACGGTGAGGTTTTCGACGCGGAGTAAAGGCGTAGGTTCGTTCGATTTGACGGGTTCCACCGGTTCAACTATGGGATCGCTGCTGCGATCAACTTTGCCTGCTAGGAAATCCGCCACGGTGGGGAGGTAACTTTGGGCAACATCGAGACGGGGACGACAGGCCAGTAGCCCCTGGGTGTAGGGGTGTTGGGGTTGATGGAAAAGGGTATGGACGCGATCGCACTCGACAATTTTGCCCCGATACATCACCGCCACCTGATCCGCCACCTCCGCAATCACGCCTAAATCATGGGTGATAAACACCAGGGACATTTGGCGGGAGCGGCATAAATCTGCCAACAGTTTCAAAATACTGGCCTGCACCGTGACATCAAGGGCCGTGGTGGGTTCATCGGCAATTAAGAGGGTGGGATTACAGGCGATCGCCATGGCAATCATCACCCGTTGCTGCTGTCCCCCCGATAACTCATGGGGATACCGCTCTAAAATCCCCCGCTTCTGTTCATTTACCCATTGCATCCGTCCCCAATCATTGCTGGCCATTTCCGTGGCTTGGGCTTGGAGTGCGTCATCATTGGGCAAGAGGCGGACTTCCTGAAGGGCGGCGATCGCCCGTCGTCGCGCCTCCCCTTTCCCCACCTGTTGATGCAAACAAATCGCCTCCGTCAGTTGAAACCCAATGGTAAACACCGGATTAAGGGAACTCATCGGATCTTGAAAGATCATCGCCACCGCCTTACCCCGATAAAGGCGGCGCTGCTCCTCCGGCAATGTCAACAGATCCACCGGCTGCCCCTCACTTTCACAAAACCAAATTTCCCCCTGGGTAATCTTTCCCGGTGCGGGAATTAACCCCAACAGGGCCAAAGCTGTCACCGACTTACCGGATCCCGATTCCCCCACAATCCCCAAGGTTTGGCCCCGAGGCAAGGTAAAACTAATCTCATCGACGGCGATCGTTGTTGTAGTGCTGCTGGGAAATTGAATGCAGAGATGGCGTACATCAAGAACAGGCTGCGTCATGGGGTTTGAGGCGATGAAGTGGGCCGATTTTAGCAAATTTTTTAAGGAAGGGGGGGAACAAGCAACAAGTCGTCAGTTTGCAAGAGGTGTAGCTTAAGTTAGGCAAGTTTACCTAACCCAAGGGCAGCCGCTTCTTATATCTCTTAGCCCTTTCTACCAAGCTGAGGAGAAGGGGAACCCCAACCTACGATATATTCTATTTCTTAATCTTTTCTTTATGAAAATTCCCTCTGCAACGGCAATTCATGAGTGTTTTTGTGATAATCTAGTATAGTCTTTAGCCTATACCTTAACTTCAATATTGAATAAACATTGAGAAGCCGAGGTAAAAATCCAAAAACATGGAAAAAGTACTTAGCGAATACTGTTGTGGCGAATTAAAATCAGGGCTGCTATTATTGAGTATGCCAACCGGATTTGGAAAAACACACAGCGTTCTTAATTTTATTTATGAACACTATGAAGAATTTGCTGCGCAAAATCGAAAAATTCTTTTTATAACAAACTTAAAAAAGAATTTGCCGATTCCGGACCTTAAAGAACGATTTATTGCGAATCAGAAAGAAGAAGAATTTGATCAACATGTTCTATTCATCGATTCTAACCTTGATGCAATTAAACAGAATTTACTGAGTGTCAGTAGTGAAATTCCTGAGCAATTTAAAAATTCAAAATATTCCAAGCTTCAATCTTATATTGAAGCACTCTCAAACTCAAAAAAATCTAGACTCCCCAAAGAAGTTCAGTCATCTCTTGAATCGGAAATCAGAAAACAAATTGAGCCTGAGTTTCGGAAATCGATCACAGATTCTCTAGATAAGTTCAAAACAAAAAAAGAGCGATTAAGTGCAATCAAGAATGATCCGCATTATCAATGGATTGGGAAGCTTTATCCCGCTGTATTTACTGATGAACGCACAGTTTTGTTTTTGAGTATGGATAAATTTTTTCTGAAGAATACAACAGTTGTTGAACGTTCGTATCATTTACACTTATGTGACCGTCTGATCAAAAATTCTCTTATTTTTATTGATGAATTTGATACAACTAAAGATACCGTCCTCAAGAATATCATCGACTCAGGGTTACAACATCGCATAGATCTTCTTAATTTATTTTTAAGTATTCATAATCATCTTGTACAAAGTGAGTGCCCTCAAGGATTACTCAAAGAATCAATGTGGCGCAAAAATATTCAAACCACTTCCAAAAAAAAGTGGCCATCACTACCACAAATAATTGATGAACTTCGTGAAAAGGCCACAGAAATATTCAGTAGGTATAATCTTCAGCATACATGCAAGTCACATGAAGATTTTTCAACGAAGAAAAGAAATTTCCTGTTCTATGACTATCAGTTTCATTCTGTTCTGGATGCTCGCCATAAGTCGATCAGAATTATTGCTGACTTAGAAAATCGTTCAAATTGGATAACGGCTGTTGAGCCTAAATCTCAAAAAGTTGGCGTAGATATTCGTTCACTACTTAACGAAATTTCGGGTTTTTTGAGCTATTTTCAAACAAGGATTGGCTATCTAGCCCGTAATTATTGTTATTTAAAACAAGAAAATGAATTGATACGAGAAACTTTTCCCATTGAGTTAGCAATACGAACTGTCCTCAATCATTTTCGTCTTGATAGTGAAGATGTGGCATTTTTAACAAAAAATATGATGGAAAGCAATATACTTTATGGCATACGATCAGAAAAAAGCACTCTTGAACGTCAAAGCTTCTACGACAACGGTTTTCGTTATTATGACATTGTTGATAGCGATGAGCACGATACATTATCAAAAATTTATATGTATAACTTTAACCAAACACCAGAATCGTTTTTGGTTAACGTGTGTTCTAAGGCAATGGTTGTTGGCATCTCTGCCACCGCTGGACTCTATACCAACATTGGAAACTACGATCTTGAGTATTTGAAAGCACAATTAGGTAGTGTATTTGCACGATTATCAGGCAACACTCTTGACAGACTAAAAGATGCCTATAATCAGTCAATTGAGGGTTATGATAGTATCTCAATTAACACAGTATTTTGTAAAATTGACTCTCATCAACAGGCTCTTGATGAACTTGAGCATCTTCTTGATGATCAAGAAGCGGCACAAGCCCTTTGGAATAAACTGCAATACACTAATGATTTAGAAAAATCTGACATTGAGAATGCTTTTTGTCGATATGTTCGTGCTTTAACTGCGTGGAAATACTTTTTAGAACATCCAGACTGTCATGCTTTTCTATCCCTTTTTAGTAAATTACCTAAATATGGAGATTCGCGCTTCGATCTAAATATTTTTCACGAGTATGCAAATCTTTTGGTAGAGAAAACGAGTGATGTAACTAACGAAGATATAAGAGATATAGTTATCGTACTCAGCAGTAAAGAGTTTGATGCAAACAAGGTAAAGCTGACTGAGGAATTAGCACAAGGAAAACGAAGATTCATTATTTCTAGCTACCAAACTATCGGATCAGGTCAAAACCTTCAATACCCAATTCCTGAATCTTCAAGTCCTATTCATATCAATAAATTTCCAAAACGCAATGAAATGGACATTAACGGGATATACCTTGATCGTCCAACCAATCTTCTTGTAAATATCTATGGAGATGGTATTGAAAATGAAAGCTTCATAAAATACATTTTTCAACTAGAATTTCTTGTTGAAAATGGCGCTATTTCTCCCCAAGTGTTCAAAAGTAAACTGGATGAAGTTTTTCATCGTTATGTTGGAAGAAAGAAGCATAAAAGAAGTGCTGAAGATTACACAAATTTATACAAAACTGATTCTTATACACGTTTCTTAAATAAAATAATTATCCAGGCTGTAGGGCGAATATGCCGGACGAATATGAAAGCTCAAACCATTCATATTCTTGCTGATGCCTCAATCCAAAAACATCTCGTCCGTTTTTCTTTGCCGGAGGATGTTATTGCGGTTCGTGAATATGATACTCTTCTCGAATCTGCGGGAAAATATACAGAACAAGCTGATAAGTGGATTGAAGCACAAAATCGCGCATCATCACGGAGTAATCAGACAATGGCGTATATCCAGCGACAATTGAAAACTCCTTGGACACCAGAAACTGTGGCAGAATGGCAAGCTCTTCGAGAACAGGTACTTCGTCAACCGGCAGTTGCAGAAACAGACCCATATAACACAAACTGGGGAAACATTTATGTTGAATTGCCAGAAGCTGCATATTCATACCGTTACTCCGAAGAAAATGACTACAGAGACATAGAAATCTTCTTCTCTGAAGAGTATGGTGAAAAAGAAGTTAGTGAGCGTTCAGCCCGTCTTGCTGAATTAATGAAAATTCAAATATTACGTGATCTATTTACGAAATCTGGATGGGCAACAAGTTTTCCAAAATCTAAACATATTTTGACACCACCGATGTTCAACAATATCTATAAAGGAGTATTGGGTGAAGTCAGTGGAAAGCATATCCTTGAGCATTTTTTAAACATAAAGCTTTCAGAATTAAATGTGGAGGAATTTGAATGTTTTGATTTTAAAACAGATCAAGGTATCTATGTTGATTTTAAACTTTGGAATGACCAGGTTGCTGTCAACGCTGAAAAGTTACTTGACAAAATTCATGAAAAAATGGAACGTATTAATGCTTCCAGAGTATTCATTATCAACATACTTGGAACTAATGATACAAGATTTTATCCTGTAGTTTCATCAAATAAACGAGTTATAGAAATCCCATACCTCTGTAAAAATGGTAATATTGATAATGAGGCAATAACATTTCTTTTGAAGGAGCTTTGCACATGAGTATTCGTACAAATAGGCTAGAAATCAATTTTGAAATTGATGCCATTGAAGAAGACTTTGCATTTATTCGTTTCATGCGAACTGACCGTAGAGGTGATTGGCAAGGAGCTGATCAATTGGATCGTTTAATAGGTAAAGATTATCAAGCATA
>RECT01000359.1 GCA_007693875.1 Spirulina sp. DLM2.Bin59 | reverse complement strand
GCAAATTGCTGATTTTTGCCGGGAGGTGGTGGGGGAGCCGGTGTTTTTGGTGGGCAATTCCATTGGGGCGATCGCCGCCATGCAAACCGCCGTTGATTACCCCGATCTGGTGCAAGGGGTAGCTGCCCTCAACTTTTCCCTCCGTCTCCTCCACGAACGCAAACGAGCCACCCAACTCTGGCATCAACAATTCAGCACGCCCATTTTGCAAGGTCTGCTCCAACAGCCCTGGTTTTACCGCTTCTTTTTCCAAATCATTGCCCAACCCCGCCCCGTTCGCCAAGCCCTGTTACAGGCCTACCATAACCCCGCCGCCGTCACCGATGAACTGGTGGCCATGTTACTCAAACCCGCCCGCGATCCCGGTGCAGCGGCAGTTTTTGCCGCCTTCACCACCTATTCCCAGGGGCCGCTCCCGGAGGATTTACTCCCCCAATTGCGCTGTCCCACCCTTGTGATTTGGGGGGAGGCAGATCCTTGGGAACCGGTGGCCCTGGGGCGGGAGGTGGCGAATTTACCAACGGTGGAGGATTTTATTACCCTGCCCAATGTTGGCCATTGCCCCCAGGATGAGGCCCCCGAATTGGTCAACCCGTTGCTTTTGCAGTGGTTGGGCCGCCATGCTCCGGCCATGGCCCCCTAATGCGGATTGTCGCCTATGTTTACAGTGAGCCGCGCTTAGAAGCCCCACCGGAGGCAGATCTTTGGGGGGTGGAGGTGGATCAGGTCTATCAAGATTGGGGTCAAGGGGGGCAACGTCCCCAACTGGCGCAACTGTTGGCCACCTGCGCCATAGCCCCGCCCCAATACCTCCTCGTGCGCCGCTTGGAGGAGTTGGGGGATACCTTAGCCCAAGTGAGCGCCGTGGTGGCCCAGTTGGAGGCGGCCCAAGTGGCGTTAATTGTCACCAGCCAAGCCTACCCAGAGGGGAAAAATGGGCCGTTATTAACGCTGTTGGCGGAGATTCAACAACAGCAGCAGCGGCGGAGATTGCGCCTCGGCCACAGTCGCAACCGCCTCGCCGGAAAGCCGCCACCGGGTAAGGCTCCCTACGGCTATCGGCGGGGCCAGGATCGCTATTTACTCGATCGCAGTACGGCTCCGGTGGTGAAGGATTTTTTTGAGCAGTTTTTGCTCTATGGTTCGTTACGGGGGGCGGTGCGGTATTTGGAAAAGAAATATGGCAAAAAAATTACGGTGACGACGGGCCGCCGCTGGCTGACGAATCCCGTCTATCGCGGCGACCTCACCTCTACCCCAGGGGCGACGATCGCCAATACCCACACGCCGATTCTGAGCCGTGATGAAGCGGCCCAAATCGATCGCCTCCTCAAACGCAATCGGGCCTTACCCCCTCGCACCGCCAGTGCGCCGCGATCGCTCGCCGGTTTGGTGCGCTGTCACCATTGCCGCAGCCGTTACCGCGTCACCCGCACCACCCAACGGGGCAAAAAGCCCGATTATCTCTATCTGCGGCCGGTGCAATGTTTGGGGGCGCAAACCTGTGGGGGCTTGGCCTATGGGGAGGTGTTGGCGGCGGCCATTGCCTCGGTGTGCCGTGACCTCCCCCAAGCCGTGGCCCAAATGCCCTCACCCCCAGGGGATTTCGGGGCGCAAATTCAGGGTCAAATTACGACAAAACAAGATATTCTCGCCCAATTGCCACAGTTAGAGGCCCAGGGCATCCTCGATCCCGAAACCGCCCAACTGCGCCGCTACAAATTACAAACAGAAATCGCCCAAGCCCAAGCCCAACTGGCCCAACTGCCGCCGGAAAATTTGGGGGCGATCGCCAAAACGGTTTCAATCCCGCAATTTTGGTGGGATCTCTCCGAAGCCGAGCGGCGGTTTTATTTACGGGAATTTATCCGCGAGATTGAAATTCACCGCCCGGTGGGGGAGCCATGGTTTTTAACGCTGGTGTTTATTTTTGCCCCGCCGGTTGATCCCATTCCCGCAGATTAAGGGCTGTTGGGTTCTGATTTGGCCGGGGGATCCTCGGTGGATTCAGGGGGTAAATTCTCCTCCTCGGGGACAACATCCGCTAAGAGTTCTTGAAAATCCGCGAGGGATTTGGCAAAGGCATCGGCGGCCTGTTGGCGTTCATTGGCAGGTTGATTCATCGCAGCAAAGGGTGAGAAAACCCTACAATCTTCACCCCAGTGTATCGAGGATCAGCAATGTAGCCCCACCTTTGCCAGGGAGGGCGAAACATTTTCGCCCCTACTCCAAGGGGATCGAGTCACCGCCACAGGTAGCCTCACCATTGTCCAACTCCGGTAGGTCTGGGGTGGTGGTGGAGTCTGCTTCTGTGGTGCAGAGGATGGCTTGGCTCATGGATTGGGGGCCTTCTCCGGCGAGATAGACCAAACCGGCATAACTTTTGGCGTTTTCCACTTTAGCCGTGCCGGTGATGGCGATCTGGTTTTCCCCGAGGGTCATGGTATAGGCAAAATTGTCCGTCTCTGAGGGCAACCCAACGGCTAATTCTTCAAAATCATCAGTAAACTCACCCTTTTCCAGGTGATAGGCCTGTTGGGCCCGCATTAAAGCACTGACGGATAATGCCCCTTCCGAGGAAACCGCTTGGGCCGCACTTTTTTCAATTTCAGCGGCGAGATCGATCACTTCCATCCCTTCCGGTACGGTGGTGGCATCGGAAACGCGCGTGATCGGGATTTCATAGGCTACGGGTTCCGGGCCTAACCCTTCAGGGGGGAGAAAGAAGACCTTTTGATCCTCACTGAGGATAAACTGCACCGTTTCGCCGGTGTCAGGGTTGGCAAATTCCCAAGTGCCTTGCCACTGGCTGCTGGCTTGATTACAAGCAGTTATGCCCAGGCTGAAACTGGCAAGGATTGCAATGGGTGTAATTCGGGTTAATTGCATGGCAATGATAATAAACAGACTGCCCCCAACTTGGGAGGCAGGTTTTCCCATCTTAGCGAGGATTGCCGCGATCGCCAGTGGGCGCGTTATCCTAAGGGAAGATTCAGCATCAACTATGGACTGGCAAGCAAGCGGCAACAATTGGCTGTTACTGCCCCCCCGGCCGGTGGGGTTAATTCATTTTTTGGGGGGGGCATTTGTGGCCACGGCTCCCCATGTGGTCTATCGCAGTTTGCTCAATGCCTTGGGTGAGGCGGGCTATGGCGTGATTGCTACGCCCTTTTCTAATTTGGATAGTTTGGATCATCAGGCCATTGCCCGGGATGTGCTCAACCGCTTTGAAACCTTGAGCGATCGCCTCCAAGCCCGCCGCTTACTCCCCCCGGAACCCTTGCCCATCTACGGCCTGGGTCACAGCATGGGCTGCAAGCTCCATTTATTGATTAATAGTGTTTATCCCGTAGAGCGGGCGGGAAATATTCTCATTTCCTTTAATAACTTCCCGATTGATCGCTCCATTCCCTTTGGCGATCGCCTCGGTTTAAAAACAACGTTTAATCTTGATTTCACCCCCAACCCTGCCGATACCTTAGGGTTAATTGCCAAACAATACCGCACCGAGCGAAATTTCCTGATCAAATTTCGTCGCGATGACATTGATCAAACCTACGACCTCGCCCCAATTTTGCGCGATCGCTACAGCACCACCACCCATTTCCAAATCCTCCCCGGCACCCACCTCACCCCCCTCAACCAACGCTTAAATTGGCAAGCGGGCAAAAACTTCACCCCCCTTGACGCTGTGGGTCAATGGTTCAAGCAGGAGTTTTCCAAGGATCTTGATCGCCTTCAGGGGGAGATTCTTAAGTGGTTGGCGGGGGGGTGAGAAGTGGGAAGTGGGAAGTGGGAAGTGAGAAGTGGGAAGTGAGAAGTGGGAAGAAAAATTGACAGCACTTTTTACTCCCTACTCCCTACTCTCCACTCCCTACTCGCTACTGAGCTGGCTCCACCGGCCGCTGTTGCAATTGGGGCAAACCCGTCAGGGCATTATAAAACCGCTCAGAAATGGCCTGATGGGCTGCTGCGGTTAGATGCACCGTATCGAGAAAGGCCGTTGCGGAGAAAGCATCAAAGAGACTGTAATAGTTGAGCACCTTAACATTTCTGGGAAATGCCGATCCCAACTGATCATTACTCGCACTTAACTTCTGATAGCCCGCTGTCAACAGTTCAGTATAATTGGAGTCTAAGCCCTGGACAATCGTCGATTCTTCTGAAGTCCGTTTTTCTGGGGTGATTCCGGTGATTTCTGGTTGCAACGCCACAATCAAAGGAACCCTTGCCCCTGCGGCAATCCGAATCATCTGCAACGTATGCTGACGATACCGTTCGACCCGGCGGGCCATTTCTTCCTCATCATTCCCATCTGGTAAATAGGCATCAAAGGTCTTCCCACCATCCCGCACCGGCAAACTCCGCTCGGCAAGGTTGGGATAGTCTTTGAAAACATAGTATTGCAAGACCTTCGCCGTCATTGTGTTTTCAATCGTTCTTTTCACCGGATGACTGACTAAAATCCAAAAATATTGCAGGGGCTCTTGGAGCAGATTGGACTTGACCGGAATACCGACACTCTCCTGGCTAGAATCGAGCATTAAATCCTCGTAGCCATTGAGTACCACCACCACATCAGGGTTATAGGGCAGAATCCGCAGGGCTAGTTGAGCTAATTGATTGCCTGAGGCGTAGCCGGGGACAGCGGCGTTAATGATCCGATAATTACCCGGCCGAATGCGGGGCGGTAGTTGGGCAATGCGTTGTCGTTGCTCGGCGGTGGGCGGGAGGACGGTGGGCTGATATTTTTCGGGCGATCGCTGCTGTTGCTCTAAACGTTCTTGAAACCGGGCACTGAGCCGCTCCGTGAGGGTTGAGGCTTGATCCTTGACCCCCTGACCAAAGGCTGTGGAGCCGCCGATGAGGAAAATCCGGATTTCCCCCTCCGGTTTTTCTAGGGGTACAGGCTCCGCATCCCGAAAACCCTGGGGGTTGATCGTCCAAATATCACTGGTCTGCTCAGGAATCAGTTCATAACCAACGGCAACGCTAGATCTCGCCGCAAGCTTCCCGGATTGCGGAATACCGGTGAGAGAATTGCCCTCTGGGGAGAGAAAAGCCAGTTTATATTGATTCGCTTCGGCGTTATCGCCAGTGGCGTTGACGATGCGATCGCGCTGACCCGTCAATAAAACCAAGACATTCATCCCCAACTCAAGTCCTGCCAATCCCAAAATGAGCCACAAGACTAAAGGCCAAAAGCGCAACGACTTCTTGCGCTGACGAAAAGAGTAGGGATTGCGATAGCTTCGGAACATGGATGAATCTATCCTCACAAGCAAGGGGAATCTCGCAAAATACGTTAGCACAAAACCATCACCTAGAGGCTCGGGATTGTTTTGCTCTCTAGAGCAGGCTGTTTCAGGGCTACCGAAAGCCCCGTCGCTTTAGCGCGGGGATGCTTACTAGACCTATGATGGGGAACGGGGATTTGAGAAATTTCTACTCATGCCCCCTGCTGACTTTGTCTTTGTTGCACTTCTTTTGGACCTGATTTCAGATTTTAACGATGGCTTACCGACTCTTATTTGTCTGTTTAGGGAATATTTGCCGCTCTCCCTCGGCGGAAAATATCATGAAACACCTCGTTGAGCAGGCAGGCTTGACAGGTCAGGTTGAATGTGATTCTGCCGGAACATCTAGCTATCACATCGGTTCTCCCCCAGATCGCCGCATGGAGGCCGCTGCCGCTAAACAGGGCATCGCCATGACTGGCTCTGCTCGTCAATTCAATACGGAAGATTTTGAGGCTTTTGATCTGATCCTGGCCATGGATCGGGATAATTACCGCAATATTTGCGCCCTCGATCGCAGTGGCAAGTATCACGACAAGGTGAAGCTGATGTGCGACTATGCCCAGGCCCATGGCGATCGCGAAGTCCCCGACCCCTACTATGGCGGCCCCGATGGTTTCGATTATGTGATTAATCTGCTCATGGATGGTTGCGAGGGGTTACTCAAGGATGTGAAAGCAAAACTGTAGGAGGATCCCCCCCTGCCCCCCCTTAAAAAGGGGGGATCAAAACAACCCCCTTAGAAAGGGGGTCGGCGTAGCCGGGGGGATCCTCAGCATCAAAACGCAGGGAAACCCCCCTACCCTTTGCAGATGCTCACCCCTAACGGATGGGGTCGTGGATCGTCACTAACTTCGTACCATCGGGAAACGTGGCTTCCACCTGTACCTCTGGAATCATCTCTGCAATGCCCGGCATCACATCCTCACGGGTGAGCAACGTTGTGCCATAGTCCATCAACTCCGCCACGGTGCGCCCCTCCCGCGCCCCTTCGAGGATCGCGGCAGAAAGGTAGGCCACCGCCTCCGGGTGGTTGAGCTTCAAACCTCTATCCTTACGGCGTTCTGCCACCAGCGCCGCCGTAAAAATCAACAGCTTATCTTTTTCTTGGGGACTGAGTTGCATGGGGCCTCCACAGGAACTGCACTGCATCGAAGATTAGCATGGGTGGCTTAGGGCAAGCCGAGGGGAAATTCTGCTAATCTTCGCGGCGGGTCAAGATTTCCACACCGGTTTGAGTAATGGCGATCGTATGCTCGAACTGGGCTGACAGTTTGCGATCTTTGGTGAGTGCCGTCCAACCATCGGCCAACACCTCCGCCTCCCAACTGCCCTCATTAATCATCGGCTCAATGGTGAACACCATCCCCGGCCGCAGCTTTTTGCCTTTGCCGCGCACGCCGTAGTGGGGAATTTGGGGCGGGGTATGGAAGACACGATTCACACCATGGCCGACAAAATCCCGCACGACGGAAAAACCTTCCCCTTCGGCATATTCTTGAATCGCTGCGCCAATATCCCCCACCCGGCCGCCGGGTTTCACCGCCGCAATCCCCCGCCGTAAACATTCTTCAGTTACTTCTACCAACTTTTTGGCCACAGGGGAGGGTGTGCCGACGAAGAATGTGCGGGAGGTGTCGCCATGGTAGCCGTCCACAATGGGGGTGACATCAATATTGATAATGTCGCCATCTTTGAGGATTTCCTTGGCGCTGGGGATACCATGGCAAATCACATTGTTAATGCTGGTGCAAATGGATTTGGGAAAGGCCATCACTGCGCCAGGATACCCTAAGGGCGCACTTTTGGCTCCATGGGACTGGGTCCACCGCTCCGCCTCATCATTGAGTGCGAGGGTGCTCACCCCAGGTTTGACCAGGGGGGCAAGGTGATCAAGGAGTTGAGCGGCGAGCTTACCGGCCTGCCGCATTTTGTCAATTTCCCGACGTGAGAGCAAAACGATGCGATCGCTTCCCATAGATTCTGAGGCTTACTGCTGAACTTCTAAAAAGTATTCTCTTCTCATCTTCGCAGAGATCGGTAGGGATGGGGCCGTCAAATCGTTTTCAGTGATGGATGTCGAGATGCAAAATATATTGCCCGAGGGGCATTTGACCCGACCAGAGTTCATAGTCGATCTGGAGGCGATCGGGGAGGGGATAGCCGGAAACCACCAATTGCCGCGTAAAGTTACGGAGGGCAATGACGGGCTGGGGGCCTTGGTGGGGGGCATCGAGCCAATAGCGGGATGTGCCATAGACCCCATTGGCCCAGTGGTGACGATAGCCCAATTGCCCCCGGCCCTGGAGGGTGAGCAAAACCCGTTGGGAGGAAAATTCTAGCCAGAGCATCCCCGCTGGGGGATGGGCGGCCCAAGGGTCAGCGAGGGCGGTTTCGGGGGTGGGAAAGCTGGGATGTTTGAGCCGCAGATGGAAGCGATCGCGATCCTGCTGGCAGAGGGTGGCATAGGTATCAACGGCTGACCATAGGGGTAGGTCTTTTGCCACTAAGGAGATGGATACGGGGCAACGGTGGTGGGTGAGCATAGGAGGGTAAGGATAACAATTTTTATAATCTGGCCATTTCCCACCATAGCCTGATTCCCTAGGGCCTTGGGGCATTCACAACGACGCTGTTACAGGTTGTTGCGGAAATTAACATAAAAATCTTGCCAATTCCTTGCATTTCAAAAAACCTACTGCTACAATGAGCAACTGTGGCTACAAAGCAATCCTCAGTAGCTCAGTGGTAGAGCGGTCGACTGTTAATCGATTGGTCGTAGGTTCGAATCC
>RECT01000090.1 GCA_007693875.1 Spirulina sp. DLM2.Bin59 | reverse complement strand
AGAAGAGGAGGAAAAAGATCAAGACATTGGCACTCATCGCCGTCCCTAAATCCCCCGCGCCGTAGGCCAGCTTGGTGGTAAAGGTAAGGCGTTCGTTGACGATGGGGGGATTGGTGTTGAGATCGGGGGATGAGGTCATGGTATTGGCAGGAAAGGCGATCGCATCATCACAAATTCAGCGCATGGGGCTGAAATTTGCCATACTTCAATTGAAATTCTGTTCCCCTAGAATATACGGCAGCACTATGGCAGATCTCTATGTGTCTTGGTCGGAGTACCATCTCAAAATTGAACGGTTGGCGGCCCAGATTTACGATTCAGGCTGGGAATTCAACCAAATTGTTTGCATTGCGAAGGGGGGGTTACGGCTGGGGGATATCCTATGCCGCCTGTACAATCGCCCCCTGGCAGTCCTGATGGCCACTTCCTACAGCGGGGAGGGCAATCGGGTGCGGGGAAAAATTCGCTTTTCTGACCATTTGGCGATGACGAGTGAGACGTTGGGCGATCGCATTCTCCTCCTGGATGATTTAGCGGATTCTGGCGTGAGCCTGCGGGAATCCCAACGGTGGCTCATGACCCAATATGGCACAGCCGAGACGGAAATTCGCACCGCTGTCCTGTGGTATAAGGCCTGTTCGGTGTGTAAACCGGATTATTACGTGGATTATTTGGCGGATAACCCTTGGATTCATCAACCCTTTGAATATTACGAAGAGACAACCATTGAGGCGATCGCCGCCCGCCATGGTGCGGCCACACCGGCCTCCTAGGAATGGAGCCAGCGGTGCAGGAGCCAACCGAGGATAAACCCTAGACCCCCGTAGCGGATGATCTGCCAAAAGGGTTCTTTAAAGCTGCGCCATTGAATGAGGCGACTTTCCAGGTTGAGGGCGATGGCCTCGATCTGTTTTTCGATGTGGGCTAGTTCGGTTTTCCAGGCGGGGGGTTTGTCAGTTTTGACCTGTTGCCGCTGGCTTTGCAGCTCTGCCAGGGTCGCTTGATCCTGAAGAACTTGGGCAAAACGGTCTTTGAGTTCTTTTAGGGCAGCATCAGCGGCGGCGATCGCCTGTGCAAATTCCTCTTCACCCTCCATGGTTTCCCCCTGATCTGCGTCTCTTTCTATACTGGAGGAGTTCCTCCAGAATTCTCAACCATTTTATGATCCCCGCGTCTTCTCTCAACAATACCCATCATTCCCCCACCCAAACCCCCTTGGCATTAGCCCAAGCGTTGGCGGCTCAGTTGGCGATCGCCCCCAATGATTGGCATCGTTTAAAGAGCGATCGTCGCGCCCAAGCCCAACAGCAGATCACCGCTGCCCTCGTCTTCCTCCTCAACGACCAACCCCAGGAAGCCCTCACCCATCTTGAGCAAGCCGTCGGCTGGCTCGATCGCTCCCTCAAAGCCCCCCCCTGCCCCACCCACAGCTCCCCCACTGCAAAGCAAGACTGATGCGAAAATACATCATTGCCGATTTGACGAAGTAAGGGGGACGATCATCGTCCCCCTGATGGAAGGTAAAAATCGGCTTAAAAAAAGCGTTAACGCCAAAGGGAGCGTTCACGCTTAACTCGTTTTGAAAGCCTTAATTGGGTTCCTTCTCGGTTCCAATGGACTTGATCAAAAATTTGATAGAGTAGGCATAGCCCCCGCCCGCCCTCAGAACAGTCATCGGGGAGGAGATCCTCAGGATTCGCCGGACAACAGGGGGTTGTACAAAAGCCCTCCCCTTGATCCGTGATCACCCAAGAATACAAATCATCGGCAATGGAAAACTGGACAGAAACCTGCTTGCCGGGATCTAGCCCATTGCCATGTTTAGCCGCATTCACCAACGCCTCTTGAAGACCAAGGCGCAGTTCTGGCTCATATTCTGGAGGGACTTTCGCAAGCAGTAGGTCAAGAATGGGACAAAGGTAGAGCGTTGAAGCGAAGCTCATCGTCTGCCAGTCTTGTTTCCGGGTTGGCAAAGAAATCGCAATCACACGAAATGACCTCCAGCTTTTAAAATACAAATGAATCTGGGTGTTTTAACCCACGGGTTGCCTCGAACAGAGTTTATTCAAGGGCAGGCAAGCAAAAATCCAGCAGGGTTTTGGGCAATCATAAGTGTAATTTTCTAGAGATGAAAGACTGATGGGTGGAGCGTTCGCTGGTTGTACTCTCCCACAGCAGCAACCCTAATAACTATGATTTTAAATTGCAGGTTTAACTCCACCATTCAGCCCCCAGTATAGCAAAATTTTTCGGCAAATGGCTAGTTCTCACCCATTGACAAATTAGCGGCTTTATGCATTATTAATCATTAGATCCAAAAAAAGCAGCGTATTCACATACGCTACTCTTTGAGGTGGGGATTGCTAACCCCCAGTAATACCGAGATTTTCCCGGATGGAAGCTCAAATTTTTAATCTGAACGGCCGCAGGATTGACAGGATTAAGGCCAACAACCCTAGCTCATCGCTTGGATGATGTAGTCGAAATAGGGAGCCGTGGCTTCCGCATCTTCAGTGGTGAGGACACCAAGGGAGGCATCCTTGAGGCAACGGATGGCTTCCACCATGCCCGCCACCGGCACTTCCAGGGCGTTGTACATTTCCTTCACCCCGATTAAACCAATGCTTTCGATGGGGCCTTTATCGCCAGCTAACACCCCGTAGGTGATCAGCCGCAGATACCAGCCGTAATCTCTCAAGCAGAGGGCCCGTTGCTTCTGGCCAAAGGCGTTACCGCCCGGGGCGATGAAGTCGGGTCGTTTCCGCCACAGTTCTTTGCTGGCTTTTTCGACAATCTTTTTTTCATTTTCTGCGAGGCTTTCGGCGATGCGAATGCGCTGCATACCCGTTTCTAAAAAACTGCCAATGCTCCGGAGTTCTCCGCTGCTGGGGTAGCGGAGTTGATCATCGGCTTTGAGAATAACTTGGCTAACTACGCTCATCTTATTGTGATAGATTCAAATACCACCTGTTAGTTTAGCGACAGTTGGCAATTCTCAGGAAGTGAACCCCCTTGGACTGCGGGATTCCGTCGCCTGCCTGTAACATTTTGTAATAAAAACCCTATGTCTGACTCCGCCAACCTGTGGCAACAGGGCCATTTATTTGATGTGGATGTTGTTGATCTCAGCGATCGCGGTGATGGGGTGGCCCGTTGGGGCGATCGCGTTATTTTTATCCCCGATACCGTGCCGGGCGATCGCCTCCAAGTCCGGCTCGCCCACGTTAAGCCCCAATACGCCCACGGCAGGATCATTAAGCTCCTCACCCCTTCCCCCCAACGGATTCGCCCCCGTTGTATCGTGGCGGATAAATGTGGCGGCTGTCAGTGGCAACATATCGACGATGCCACCCAGGGGGAGGCGAAAGTGAACCTGCTCACCCAAGCGTTGCAACGGATCGGCGGTTTTCAGGATCTGGCGATCGCCCCCCTCCTCAGTGGTGATCCCCTCCATTACCGCAACAAGGCCACCTATCCCCTCAGCCGCTCCAGCCATAACCAAGGGGTACAGGCGGGCTATTACCGCAAGGGAACCCATCAGGTGGTGAATTTGAATCAATGCCCGGTGCAGGATCAACGCCTTGATCCCCTCTTGGCAGAGGTGAAGCAGGATATTGCGACCCAGGGCTGGAGTATTTACAACGAAGAACGCCACCAGGGACGGTTACGCCATTTGGCCCTACGCATTGGCCGCCGCACTGGGGAAATGCTCCTAACGCTGGTGAGTACGGAGGAAACCCTCACGAATATTGAGGAGCAGGCCCAGGCTTGGCTGACCCGCTATCCTGACCTTGTGGGGGTCTGCATTAACCACAACCCCCACCGCAATAACATCATTTTTGGCCCCGATACCTATACCATCGCTGGTCGTTCCTATTTGGCGGAAGAGTTCGCGGGGTTAACCCTCCATCTCCGGCCGGAAACATTCTTTCAGGTCAATACGGAGGTGGCGGAGCAGCTTTTAGGGGCCATTGAGCGGCAGTTGCAGTTACAGGGCCATGAGGTGCTCTTAGATGCCTATTGCGGCATTGGTACGTTTACGCTGCCCCTAGCGCGGCAGGTACAGCGGGCCATTGGTGTGGAATCCCAAGCTACGGCCATCGCCCAGGCCAAGGCCAATGCCAAGCTGAACAATATTCAAAATGTGCAATTTTATGCCCAAACCGTGGAAAGTTGGGTGGGGGATCAGGAGGCGATCCCCGATGTGGTGATCCTTGATCCCCCTCGCAAGGGCTGCGATCGCACCGTCCTTGATAGCTTGCTGCGGCTCCAACCGGCCCGCATTGTCTATGTGAGTTGCAAACCCAGCACCCTAGCGCGGGATCTTCAGCACCTCTGTAGCGGTGGGCAATACCGCATTCAACAAATCCAACCGGCGGATTTCTTCCCCCAAACCCCCCATGTGGAGGCGGTGGCGTTCCTAGAGCGGGTCACGGCGGAATAGGGCGCGGTACACCGGCTGACCCTTGCGGAATGTGGCAATTTCCCGCTCCGTGGGAACCGGTAGGGGATTTTCTGCAAGCCAGGGTTCTGAATGGGTGCAAATAAAGGCGGGGTGAGCGTGGAATTGGTCGGCCATTTCCTGGGCGATCGCCACCACATCGGACTGCACAAACACCCGCGCCCCCAAGGGGAGCATCTCCGCTAACAATCCCACCAATTCCGGCTGTACCACCCGGCGTTTAGCGTGGCGTTGCTTAAACCAAGGGTCAGGGAATTGGATCGAAACCCATTGAATGGCTTGGGGGGGGAGGGATTGGGCGATCGCCCTCCCATCCCGATTGACATTACAAAATAAATAATGGAGGTTATCTAGGCCCCGCTCATCGCGAATCCGGTTGGCCTCCTCCACCAGCGGCTCGCGAATTTCCAAACCGAGAAAATTCCAATCCCCTTGGGTTGCTGCCATCGTCGCTGTGAACCGTCCCCGCGCACAGCCAATATCCAAATGCAGGGGACGGTCTAGATCCCCATAAACCTGCCCCCAATCTGGCAGGGTTACGGGTTGCTGGTATTTTTGACTGAGGGGGTTGACGTGTTGACGGACGCGGACTCTGGGCATGGGTGGGAAGTGGGAAGTAAGAAATGGTGTAGGGGCGAAAAATTTTTCGCCCGAGTAAGGGCAAAAGGTTTAATTTTTGCGCCAGACCCGCCTCAATCAACCCCTAACTATTGACGGCCCAAAGGATCAGCAAAGGTATTCATTTCACCCCCCCCCATCCGCTGAAAATTTTGAGGTTGCTGGGTTCGATTTAAGGCATCTTCCCGGCGTTGATTCGTCGGGACTGGATTTTGTCCGGGTTGAGGGACGGGGAATGCGGGGGTAGTGTCCCGGCGGCCCGTGGGGGCGGGCATCGGCACCCCATTGGGGGTCGCGGTAGCATTGCGGCTCGTTCGGCTCGGCGGTGGGGGAGGAGCCACCGTGCCATCGGGGTTGAGATTCCCCAGGGGATTGGCCCCTGGATTACTGCCCCTGGGATTAGTTAAACCCTGATTATTGGGGTTTTCATAACGGGAAGGAGCCATCTCCCCATTGGGGTTGGGATCCGCCGTTGCCTCTGGACTCGTTGGAGGCGGGTTGAGGCGATTAAGGGCATCCTGGTGGGGGCTGGTGGGAAGGGGCGGCGGATTATTGGCCTTGAGGGCTTCTTCCAAGGCTGATGGGGTCGGGCTGGGTGACTCAGCGTTTGTGGAACCTGGGGATGAACCTGCTGTCGGGGCAGCCGCGCCAGGGGAGTTAAAAAAGGGATTATTCTCCTCCTGTCTCACCGCCGCCGCATTTTGAGATTCCATAAACTGATCCAAGAGGCTCGGTTCATCACTTTCATTCAGATCCACCGATTCCTCAACGCTGCCGGTATAGTCACCGGGAGAACGTCCAAACCAAAAAGACAAATCCCCTAACTCTGCATCCTGCTCCAGGTCAGCCCGGCTCAAATTGGGGTTAAGTTTTAAAATATGCTCAATCCAGGGGTTATCATCCCGACTTTCCGAAAGCCAGTTAGGATTTTGGCTATAACTCCACAGCGAGCCACTGAGCAGCACCGTCACCACCGTTGGGATCACGACGCTGGGCCGCTTATAGAAGGGAGGCGGCGGCGCGTGAACCTCAAGGTGAGGATGATGGGGGTGATGGGGAGGGGACTGATGGGGCTGCATAGCCATAAATTCCAGTTGCACCGATACCTCCAGTGTAGGCCATCAGCCTAGAATCGGCCCCTAGCGGGCCACTTGGAGGAGAATGCTGCCCCCCAGGACAAGGCCCAAGACATTGGTCAACCAAGCAGCGGGAATGGGTTCTAAGACCCCCGCGACCCCTAAGGCTCCCGTGGTGGTAAAGAGCGTGTAATAGCAGAAAATCGTCACGACACTAATGGCAAAACTGGTGGCCTTACCCCCTTGGGCACGGGTTCCCAATGCTGCCCCCACTAAGCCAAAAATTAAACAGGCAAAGGGAAAGGAAACTTTTTGATGGAGCCGCACCATAATTTTGCGCCGTTCCTGGGGATCGCCGCCGCGATCGAGAATTTTTAAGTATTCGCGGGCTTCGGCGATGGTCATTTCTGTGTTATCCCGCACCCGTTGGGCCAGATCAAAGGGGGCACTGGGCAGTTGTAATTCCTCCCGCTCAAACCGGAGGATATTACGAAAGGAGCCGTCGTTGGAGAGGAGGTAAATCACGCCATTGAAAAAATCCCAACGGTTGCGCCCCGGATCCCATTGGGCAGATTCCGACGTGATGATCTGACTGACTGTGCCTTCACTGCGATCAATCACTGTCAGGTTATGCATGGCGTTGCCGTCGTATTGTTCAGCATAGAACATCCGTTTTAAAACAGTGCGGTGGCGGCCTTGGTCATCGACAATCTCCCCATATTCGGGATAGAAGATATTATTTTCTTGGAAATTGGGGCGATCGCCCGTCAATGCCTGCTCTAGGGTGAGGGCAGCGTAGTAGTTAGCCCGGGGAACCACCACATCATTGAAAACAAACGTCAGAATCGTCACGGCAAAACTGATGATCACCGCCGGTAACACGATGCGATACACACTGGTGCCCACACTGCGCAGGGCAATCAATTCACTATCCCCCGCGAGGCGACTATAGGCCATCAGCGTTGCCAGCAGGATCGACATCGGGAAGGCATAGGCAATGAATTGGGGCGCACTCAACAGAGCCACCTGCATCGCCACTTGCAGCGGCAAACCAAACTCCGTCACCCGCCGCACCAGGTCAAACAACACCCCCACCGCAAACCCCAGGGAGGAAAACAACCCCACCCCAAAGAGAAAGGGGGCCATAATTTCGCTGATGATGTAGCGGTCTAGGACGGAGCCGGGGAAAGTCAAGCGGGGAAATCCAAAAGCCATGGGGTCATTGGTAAATGTCTACTAAATCTGAAAATCCTCACCTAAATAATATTGACGCACGAGGGGATTATTGTAGAGTTCATCCCCAGTACCAGCGGCCAGGATTTCCCCTTCCCGCATGATATAGGCGCGATCGGTGATGGCGAGGGTCTCCCGGACGTTGTGGTCGGTGATTAAAATCCCCATGGGGCGATCGCGCAGTTGGGCCACCATTTTTTGAATTTCAGAAACGGCAATGGGGTCAACCCCGGCAAAGGGTTCATCCAATAAGAGGAATTCCGGGCCATCGCTGCCGGTGGCAAGGGCCCGGGCTAATTCCGTCCGTCGTCGCTCCCCCCCGGAGATGTGGCGACTTTTGGTTCTCGCCACCTGCTCAAGGCGGAATTCCCCAAGGAGCGTGTTGAGGCGGCGGCGGCGTTCTTTGGGGGCAAGGGGCCCCTGCTGGAGCACCAGTTCAATATTCTCCTGTACGGTGAGGTTGCGAAAAATGCTGGCCTGTTGGGTGAGGTAGCCGATCCCTAGGTGCGATCGCTCGTTTAAGGAAAGTTTGGTAATTTCCCGATTATTGAGCCATACGGAGCCACCATTGGGCCGGATCAGCCCCGTGGCCATGTAGAAGGTTGTGGTTTTTCCCGCCCCATTGGGCCCCAATAGCCCGACAATTTCCCCCAAGGAAACCTGGACATTGACCTGATTGACCACAACCCGCTTACCGTAGGACTTTTTAACATTTTTAAGGTAGATGGTCATGGGCTGCTATTGGC
>RECT01000438.1 GCA_007693875.1 Spirulina sp. DLM2.Bin59 | reverse complement strand
GAATGGGGAACGGGGGAAGATCCCCCTAAATCCCCCTTTTCAGGGGGGACTTTTCTTTCTCCCCCCCTTGAAAAGGGGGGGCGGGGGGGGATCACGCCACCTGAGCGCGTTTAAACGCCTCATCCAACACCTCAGATAAGGTGGGGTGAGCGTGGACATTAAAGGCCAACTCTTGCACCGGCTTACCGGCAGCGATCGCATTGGCCGCTTCTTGGATTAAATCCGACGCATGGATGCCAATAATATGCACCCCTAACAGTTCTCCGGTATCGCGACGGTAGATCACCTTAGCAATGCCATCGGTTTCTCCCTCTGCTAGGGCCTTGGAATTCCCCTTAAAGTAGGTTTTGGCCGTGGCAATGGTGAACCCTTCTTGCGCCGCTAATTCCTTGGCTTGGGGTTCCGTTAACCCCACATAGCTGATTTCCGGGTGGGTGAAGGCGGCGGCGGGGATGCTGCGGTAATGGATGGTTTGGGGGCGATCGCAGATATTTTCCACGGCAATAACCCCCTGGGCTGAGGCAGCATGGGCCAGCATCATCTTGCCCGTCGCGTCCCCAATGGCGTAGAGGTTCGCCACCGGCTCCCCATCGCGGATCACTTCCATTTTGTCATTAACGGCAATAAAGCCCCGGCGATCGGTTTCTACGCCCACGGTTTCTAAGCCTAAATTCTTCGTGGCGGGAATCCGCCCCGTGGCCACCAAACAGGCATCCACCTCAATCACATCAATGGTTTCCTTCGTTTTCGCATCCGCCAATTCAATCACCACCGGATGGCCCGGGGTGACTTTTTTCGCCAATACGCCCTGATGGGTTTCAATATCCCGCCCTTGGAGCAAGACCCGCTCGGCAATCTTGGCAATATCGGGGTCAAAACCCGGCATTAAGGTATCCAGGGCTTCAATCATCGTGATTTCACAGCCCAAAGCAGAATAGACATCGGAAAATTCCAAACCAATATAGCCGCTGCCAATAATCGCCACCCATTGGGGCAAACTTTCCAACCGCACCGCGTCGTCACTGGTGTAGACGGTTTTGCCGTCCAGTTCAATGCCGGGGGGGACGAAGGGAACGGAGCCGGTGGAGAGGAGAATATTTTTGGCGGTGTAGAATTTTTCCCCCGCCTCAGTTTTCACGCCAACTTTTTGCACCCCGGCCACGCGGCCCCAACCTTGGATCGTGGCCACGCCCAAACGTTTGAGGCTGTTGGTGAGGTCGCTGCGAATTTTGGTGACGAGATCATTGGCATGGGCAGCGATCGCCTCCCGTTCAAACCCCACCGTTCCCACCTGTACCCCGAGGGCGGCCAGGTGATGGCGATCGCCCAATTCCCGCACTTTCCCCGAAGCCGCCAGGAGGGCCTTCGAGGGGATGCAGCCCCGGTTCACACAGGTTCCCCCCATCTCTGCTGCTTCAATGATCGCGGTTTTTAAACCACATTTCACCGCATGGAGGGCCGCCCCATGGCCGCCCACCCCTGCACCAATAATTACCAAGTCATAATCGAAACTCATCGGTTTTTGTTTAATCCGGGTCTGGTCAAGGTTTGCTTATTCAAGCAATTTTATCGCATCGGGGGAGAGGCGAGGGGAGGCAAGGGCAAAAGCGGTTTGGGGGACAGGGGCGACGGCCTGGGGATGAATGGGAATTTCAATCACAAAGGTGGTGCCTTGACCCGGCTCTGACTCACACCAAATTTTACCCTGATGTTTTTCGGTGATGATCTGATAGCTGATGGATAACCCCAGTCCTGTGCCTTTGCCCACGCCTTTGGTGGTGAAAAAGGCATCAAACAAAAGGTGTTGCACCGCTTTGGGAATGCCGGGGCCATTGTCCATCAATTCAATCCGCACCCAATTTTCATGGATCACTTGGGTTTGAATCGTGATTCGGTAGGGGTTTTGGGAGATTTCCCCATAGGTGCGTTGGCCATTGCACTCATCAAAGGCATCGAGGGCATTGGCCAACAGGTTCATAAACACCTGATTGAGTTGGCCGGCGTAGCATTCCACCAGGGGCAGCGGGCCATAGTTGCGTTGGATGGCGATGGCGGGCCGTTCAGAATTAGCCTTGAGACGATTGCCGAGAATCATCAACGTGCTATCCAGCCCTTCATGGAGATTCACCGGCTTATAATCCGATTCATCCACACGGGAGAAGACCCGCAGGGAGAGGACAATTTGCCGAATCCGCTCCGTACCCACGGCCATGGAACTGAGGAGTTTGGGTAAATCCTCTTGAATAAAGTCCAGTTCAATTTCCTCGATGCAGTCGGCGATCGCCTCCGTCATCGGAAATTCCCGCTGATAAAGCTCGATCAATTCCAGCAGACCCCCCACATAGGAATGGGCATGGTCAAGGTTGCCATGGATAAAGTTAACGGGGTTATTAATCTCATGGGCCACACCGGCCACCAACTGCCCCAAACTGGACATTTTCTCAGTTTGCACCAATTGCCCTTGGGTATGTTGCAACGTGCGGAGGGCTTCTACCAATTCCGCTGTCCGCTGCTCCACCCGCTCCTCTAGCTCGTGGGTGAGGGCTTGGAGGTTGGCTTGGGCCTGTTGGCGATCGTGGATTTCCCCCTGCAATTGCAGGTTTTGCTTATCCAATTCTGCCTCTGCCAATTCCCGACTTTCCTCGCTCAAGACAATCCACCAGGCCCCCATGCCCGCCACCACCAGCAGCAGCATAAACGTAATCATAAAGGACTCCCCCAGGGAGGCATTGGCCTGCTGACCAATCAAGGCATAGACTAGCCCGATAATCACGCCAATGCTCCCCCCCATGAGGGCAAAGGTGCCGCTAAACCGGACAATGCGCAGGCTTAATTGGGGGTTGAGGCGATCGCCAAAGATCATCGCGGCAAAGCGATGGGCCATGGAGGGAGCCACGCCATCGGTTTTGCAACCATCGTGGCATTGGGCATCGAGGCTACAGCAGAGGGAGCAGATCGCGCCATCATAAACGGGGCAAAAGGCGGTATCCGCTGGCTCGTAGGCTTGGGCACAAATGCCGCAGGTAATCAGGGCATCGGAGGCGGTATTGAGGCGGATCGTGTTTTCCCGGGCGATGTAGTATTTCCCTTTGGTGATCCAGGCGATCAGGGGGGCGAGGGTGAAGGCAATCCCCAGGGCGAGGAAGGGGGAATAGGCTTGGGGCCAGGGGCCAAACCAGCCGATGAAGGCGAGGATGGCGATTACCGAAGCGATCGCCGTTGACCCAAACCCTACCGGGTTGATGTTGTACAAATAGGCCCGTTTAAATTCCACATAGGAGGGGCTGAGTTTGAGGGGTTTATTAATCACCAGATCCGCCACCAATGCCCCCACCCAAGCGATGGCCACATTGGAATACAGCCCCAACACCGCCTCTAGGGTTTCAAATACCCCCAACTCCATCAAGACTAAGGAAATGGCCACGTTAAACACTAACCACACCACCCGGCCCGGGTGGGAATGGGTCAAGCGGGAGAAAAAGTTAGACCAGGCCAGGGAACCGGCGTAGGCGTTGGTGACGTTGATTTTAATTTGGGAAACAATCACAAATAATGTCCCCACCGCTAACACGATGGCGGGATTGTCGAACACATACCGGAAGCCCGCTAGGTACATTTGGATCGGCTCTTTGGCTTGGGCGATCGCCACCCCATGGCTAATGGCCAACGTGGCGAGGAATGCCCCCCCTAACTGTTTCGCCGTCCCCAAGATAATCCAACCGGGTCCCGCCCCAATCACCGCCAACCACCAGCGGCCGCGATTCTCCGGCCCCTCATCGGGCAAAAACCGTAAATAATCCACCTGCTCCCCCAACTGGGCAATCAGGGAGAAAGAAACCGTCGCCGCCGCCCCAAACAGCAGGGGATCAAAGCCGGCCCCACTGGAGGATCTGCCCGCAAAATTGACCCAATGATCCAAAGCCTGGGGTTCTTTGGCCAAGACAAAAATATAGGGAGCAACCATTAACGCCAGCCATAGGGGTTGCGTCCATAACTGCAACTGATTAATCAGCGTCACCCCGTAGAATACCAAGGGAATAATTAAAACGGAGCAAACAATATAACCCAACCACAACGGTAGCCCAAAATACAATTCTAGGGCTTGGGCCATAATGGCCGCTTCAATGGCAAAGAAGATAAACGTAAAGGAGGCATAAATTAACGAGGTAATTGTCGAACCGATATAGCCAAACCCTGCCCCTCGGGTTAACAAGTCCATATCAATGTTGTATTTGGCGGCGTAGTAGGTAATGGGAATCCCCGCCAAAAAGATGATTAACCCGACGGTGGCGATCGCCCAAACGGAATTACTAAACCCATAGTTAATCGCCAAGGAGCCACCAATGGCCTCCAGGGCTAGAAAGGAAATCCCCCCCAATGCTGTATTGGCGACGAGGAGTTCTGGCCACTTGCGAAAGGACTTCGGTGCATACCGGAGCGAATAGTCCTCTAACGTTTCATTGGCCACCCAAGTATTATAATCGCGGCGTTCTTTAACAATGCGGCGAGAGGATGATGCCATGGTATAAATTAGGGTATGGGTTAGGGCGGTTGACGACAAAAGCGACTGAGGTAGATAAACAAGAACACCCTAGGTAATATTAGACAATATTTAGAAACGGTAAATTTAGATACAGAAATTCTTGAAATACTTCTCAAGTGAGCGATGCAAGCCCATAGCATGACAACGCTAATAAACCACTCAACCCTAACATAATCTTCCCCGGACTTAAAAATCAACCATCTGCCCATTACTAGGGAATCCCGAATGCTTCAGCCGCCATCACTCCCACGCCCCATCCAGCTTTCTATCTGTGGATTGCTCCCTGCGATCGCGCCCCGCTACACCACCAGCCAAGCTTTCAACTATGGTTGGAGTACTGCGAAGGGGTCTAATAGACCTTAAAATAATGCGAGCCTTGGCCATTCATAGCGACCCACTCATGAACACCGCATTTGGAAAACTGATCCGCGATCGCCGCAAAGATAAGGGGTATAGTCAGCGGGAACTGGCGGCTTTAATCAACATTGACTTTACCTATCTTTCCAAGCTGGAGAACAACCGGGCGGAATACGCTCCGAAGGAAGATGTGATTCGTAACCTTGCCCGCTATCTCGATTTGGATCCTGAAGAGTTGATCTTTTTGGCGGGCCGCGTCCCCCACCGGGAAGAGGCTTTGCTGAGTCAGCATTACAAATCGATGCCGATGTTATTCCGGCGGATGCGGGAAAGCCCAGAATTTGCCCGCGAGATTTTCCAAGCCGCCCAGGAGGCTGGCTCCTCCCGCTAGGGGATTGGGCCAGAGTTGCCCTCAATGGCGACGGGAACAGGGAGGATTGCGTATGCCACAATGGTCTAAAACTCTCGATCCTGATTTATGAGCAATCCTTGGCGTGGCTTCACTCAACAACCCTGGCTTGAATTGGCAAAAGTGGCGGGGGTGACGTTGTTGGCGGTGATTGCTGTGGAATGGTTGTTGGCGGGTCTATGGAGTTTGGGGATTCCGGCGATCCGGGCGGTTTTGGGGAATCTGCTTGCGCCCCCCTTGGGGGAGTTCATGCCCCTGTTGGCAACCTTTGGCTTGGGAGCCTTGGGACTCTATTTTGGTGAGCGGTGGCGACAGCCTTTGTACTTGAATCGGGGCAGTTTGTGGGCGTTGGTGTTGTGTTTGGCGGTGGCGTTGGGGATTAAGGATGCTTTGCCACTGCCGATTTTTCCCCTGACGCAGTTGTCCTATCCAGGGCTGGTCATGATTATGTTGGGGGTGTTCTTCAAGGGCCGGCGCTATTGCTGAATGGCTTCGGGGGTAGCGAGGAGGATTTGCGGATTAGCCTGTTCGGGGGAAATGACGTTAATCGTGCCGGTGGCGGTGAGGGTGAGGCCGGGGTTGATTAGGTAATTGCGGCCGGCGATCGCCCCCCCTTCATTTTCCTCCCACAATGTCGCCAACCGTTGACGAATCGCCCCAAATACTTCCGGGTCTTCAAAATTAACCAGCGTAAAAATCCGCTGTTGCCCCAAGGTTTCCACCGCCAAACCATAGACATCAAATTGGATTTGGGGGCTTTGGGGGAATTTGACGAGCTTGCCGGTGAGGGTTTTGGGTTGATTGTGCCAGGAGGCGATCGCATCTAGCACCGCCAAAGGTTGATCTGCCCGCTCATTCAAACGCAAATGGGGCGGCCGGGGGGGAATCCGTTGCACCCCATAGTTCAAGCGCACAATATCACCGCGATACAGGCCCGCCGTCCACACCGGATCCGTCACCACCACCGGCACAACCCCATCGCCATAATCCACCACCAACAGATCCCCCTCCGTCCCCACCGCATGGACAACCCCCACTAAGGAGCCATCCCGCCCCAGTAAATCCTCCGGCAACTGGGTTTGATGCTCATAACCCCTCACCCCCTGCCAAGTTTCTAAAACCTCCATCCCCTTCACAAGCAAATGGGGCTGACTACTGGGATTATGGAGCCATTCCCCTTGGATACAGATCCGATCATGACGATGAATTGCCCCTAAGGCCTCACGGACTTCCCCATTGGCAGGGATGAGGGAAAATTCCCGATGGTTAAAAAAATGATCCGGCTCTCGCACCGTCAGCACCGCCATGGCCGGCGCTGCTCCATGCACCCGACCAATCAACCCCGATCCCGTTAATTCTGCCTCTAGCTGTTCCGTCACCAACCCTTCATAGGCCTCCTGATGGTATTCACAACTGAAAGCGGGTTGCCCCATCCCCTGGACTAAGGTTGCTAACCCCAAACCGAGGGCAACGAAGGCAATCAGCAAAATTTGTCGAATACGCATAGGGCAGGGGGAGCGAGATCAGCAGGGATTCTAGATTCTAGGACAGTCTAACAAGTTTGCCGACTGTACCGTGGCGAACGATGGCTGATTGGCTTGGGGTTTCCTGGGGTAGAGGATGCCCCCAACTGTGCAAAGGGGGCGCGAAAAAAACGGCTGATTAAATAGGGCAGCATTTCCCGATAAACGGCGGTGATTTGATGGGGCAACGGCTCCACCCGGGCCGTATGGACAGCCACCAGGGGATCAAACAAATAGGCATAGCGAATCCGATGGGCCTCCGCCACCAACCGCAGCAACGCCCCATCACCATCAAATCCCCAAGCCTGCCCCTTTGCCACCACAACTCACCCCACGCTCAGAGAAAATCAATGTAGTTGATGCGGGCCAGGGGTTCGAGGGCGTTGAGAATTTTGCGGCCATAGCTGCGATGGTTGACGCGATTATCCAACAGGGCCACCACCCCCTGCACCTCCCGCACCGGCATCACCGCCCGCTGTAATTCCCCCATGGCCACGGGTAAAAGGTAATGGTGGAACCAATCTTGATGTTGTTGTTTGTAATGGTTGACGCGACCGGCAACGAGGGGATCTTCCATGGAAGGAAGGGGTAGGGTGGCGATCGCCAATAACTGCGGCGGTAAACAGTCCCCTTGATGCTGTCGCCAAAACCCCCAACCACAGACTAGAATTCCCTCCGGCTCCTGTAACCCTTGCTCCACACGCACCAACCGGCCAAATTCCGCCGCTAATGTCGTGGCCACCTGGGCCCGCAGGGGGACATCTTCAACAATGATCACCGCCGGCCGCTTTAGGGGCGCGATCCAGGCCGGCGGTTGGCGATAGCCTTGGCGTTGCCCCAACCGTCCCCCCCGACAGAGCCGCACCAATTGGTCTAAGAGATGGGGCTGAAAATCGCGGGTATTGGGGAGGGGGATGCGATCGGGAACGTAAAGCTGGATGTAGTCGTTTTGCCGTTGGGGGGAAAACTTGACGGTGGTGAGTTCCCCGAGGCCCAATTGCTGCCGAAAGCGATGGGTACGCTGACGCGGATCGCCCCTCCCATTGCCATTGCTCCCATCGGTTTCTAACCCTAAAAATCCTCCCATCAACACAATGGGCTGCTGCGCCCACACCGGCTCCAAGGCTGCATTCACCTCCATCGGGGCGGTATGGAGCATGACAGCATGACTATCGGGATCGCGGCTTGACCAATAGAGTTGCCCGGGTTGGGGCCAACGGTGTTGCAATTCTCCCCAGGGAGCCGGGAGGGTTTGGGGGGGAAACAGGTCGTACAGTTGCGCCAATAATTCCTGTTCTTGGCTGTTGAGGGGATGGCTGTGGTAGGGGTTGAGGGGGCGGCGACGGATGGAGGTGGTGAGTTGTTGGTAAAGGGAATGGAGGGCT
>RECT01000093.1 GCA_007693875.1 Spirulina sp. DLM2.Bin59 | reverse complement strand
CTAAAAGCCACACACGACGCCCAAAAAATAATCGCCCCAACAACAACGGGGCAAGGTCTTTCATCCCGAAATAACCTCCCCGCTCCCCCCATGAACCTCCCCCCCTACACCTACCCCCCCCTCCTCCCCGGCCGCCTCCTCAAACGGTATAAGCGGTTTTTTGCTGATATTGAACTGGATTCCGGGGAGGTGATCACCGCCCATTGCCCCAATACGGGGCCGATGACGGGGGTTTGTACGGTGGGGCAGCCGGTGCAGGTTTCCGAGAGTGATAACCCCAAGCGGAAGCTCCGCTATACCTGGGAGTTGATCCAAGTGCCGGATCAGGGGGGCACTTGGGTGGGGGTCAATACGGGGTTGCCGAATCGGATTATTAAGGGGGCCTTGTTGGCCCAGCAGTTGCCGGAGTTGGCGGGACGTTATACCCAGGTGCGGCCCGAGGTGGCCTATGGGGCGGGGGGAAAGAGTCGCATTGATTTTCTCCTCACCGATGGGCAGGGGGAAAATCCGATCTATGTGGAGGTGAAAAATACCACTTGGACGGCGGGGCGGACGGCGGTTTTCCCCGATACGGTGACGACGCGGGGCCAGAAGCATTTGCGGGAGTTGATGGCCCTGGGGACGGAGGCCAAGGCGGTGATGATTTATTTCATTAATCGGGGGGATTGTCTGGATTTTGCGCCGGGCGATCGCGCTGATCCCGTTTATGGGGAATTATTTCGGGAGGCGATCGCCTCCGGGGTGGAAATTCTCCCCTACCGGCTCGGGGTTTCTCCCGCAGGTGTCACTCTGCAAGGGCTAGCCCCCATTCTGTTGCATCAGCCGGAGGACTGAGATGGGGGGAGGTTTAAAAATTGGTGCGGTGGCGGCCCAGAGTGGTCTTTCGGTGAAGACGATTCGTTTCTATGCGGAGTCGGGGTTGTTGGAGCCGGTGATGGGGCGATCGCCCAGTGGTTATCGGCTGTTTACTGGGGCGGTGTTTAATCGTTTGGCCTTTATTAAGCGATCGCAGTCTTTGGGGTTAACGTTGCAGGAAATTCAAGAGTTGCTGAATATTCACGATGGGGGCGATCTACCCTGTGGGGCGATCAAGGCGCGGTTAGAGGCCAAATTAGCCGATATTCAGTCCCAAATTGCTGCCCTCGCCATTCTCCAAGCAGAGTTAGAGGGCATTCTCTCCGCTTGGCAGGATCAACCGCCGGCCCATTTAATCGAGCAAACCATTTGCCCCAACCTCCAGAACTCTTGATCCACAATCCTATTGCATCCGGTCAATGGTGCGATATTGAATCGCTTCGGCTAAATGTTGGCTCTGAATCCGCGCCGCTCCGGCTAGATCGGCAATGGTGCGGGATACCTTCAGGATACGATCCATGGCGCGGGCGGATAAACCCAACTTGCGGATCGCCCCTTCGAGTAGGTTGCGGCCGGGATCATCAAGGGCGCAATATTCCCGAAGGTGGCGACTTTGCATTTCGGCATTGCCTTGAATTTGGGGTTCGTTGCAGAAGCGATCGCCCGCAATTTGTCGCGCTCGGAAAACGCGATCGCGAATGGCCGCCGAGGGTTCCCCCTGAGCTTGGGTGAGCATCTCCTCCGGTTTGAGGCGATTCACCGCCACTTGTAGATCAATGCGATCCATCAACGGCCCCGACAGTTTCGCCCAATACCGTTCCCGCTGCACCGGGGAACAGGTACAGGGCTGGAGGCGATCGCCATAATAACCACAGGGGCAGGGGTTGGTACTGGCCACGAGGGTAAATTGGGCGGGAAATTCCACCGATTGCCGGGTGCGGGAAATTGTCACCTGGCCATCTTCGAGGGGTTGGCGCAAAAACTCCAAGACATTGCGCTTAAATTCCGTTAATTCATCGAGAAACAAGATCCCCCGATGGGCAAGGGAAATTTCCCCCGGCCGGGGAATGCTACCCCCCCCCACGAGGGCGGGGCCAGAGGCGGAATGGTGGGGACTGCGAAAGGGGCGATCGTGGATCAGTGTCCCCCGTTCCTTGAGTAACCCCGCCACGGAATGAATCCGAGACACCTCTAAGGCTTCGGGAAAACTCAAAGGGGGTAAAATCCCCGGCAACCGCCGGGCCAACATTGTTTTACCACTGCCCGGCGGCCCGACAAAAATCAAATTATGGCCCCCAGCGGCGGCAATTTCCAAGGCGCGGCGAGCATGGCTTTGGCCCTTCACCTCCTTTAAATCCGGGATACCGATCCAGGGTTCTTGTTCGAGAATTTCACGGTTAAAGGCGATCGGTTGATGGGTTTGGGGGCGATCCAGAAAGTCGGCAATTTCCCGCAAATGGCTAAACCCATAAACCTCGATTCCGTCCACCACCGCCGCCTCCTGGGCATTATCCAAGGGCAACACCACGCCCCGCATTCCCAGTTCCTTGGCCGCCGCCGCAATGGGCAACACCCCCGCCACCGCCCGCAAGCTCCCATCGAGGGACAACTCACCAATAAAAATAAAGTCCCCCAACAGTTGGGGGTTAGCCTGTTCCGAGGCGGCGAGGATACCAATACTAATGGGCAGATCAAAGCTGGGCCCCTCTTTCCGCAGATCCGCGGGGGTGAGGTTGATCAGGATCTTGCGCATCGGGAAAGCAAAGCCGGAGTTTTTTAAGGCCGCATTGACCCGTTCGCGGGATTCCTGCACAGCGGTATCCGGCAACCCCACCAAAACGGTTTTGGGCAACCCCCCAGAAACATCAACTTCAACCCCCACCTGCACTGCATCAATGCCGACAACGGTTGCACTCCAGACTCTGGCTAGCATGGTTTTTTCGTGCGCGTCGTTACGAGAAAGATTTTAATCGATTTATCCTGGCCGATGGGTGAGGACGTAAAGAATAGGGCGAAAAATTTTTCGCCCCTACAATGCGTTATTCAGTACGGCACACCAGTACGGCACACAAAAATAGGGTTACAAATGGGGGCGGTGGGACTTGAACCCACACGAGGGATTAATCTCAACGGATTTTAAGTCCGCAGCGTCTACCATTCCGCCACGCCCCCCAAATTCACAGAATCTTAGTTTAACAGCAAAAGGGAGCGATCGCCCCATACAAGGGGCCAAAAAAATCTAATCAGCGGCCGGTTGGCCAGAATCCCAAGAGATTGTTTATCATGGGTTCAGGGTTCACTGCTGCGTTGGTGACTGCCAATATAGTTTTTTTGATCTATGCTTGAGTTACGTGGGAGTTATAACCGCTTGCGTGGCAGTAAACCGAGCATTGCACTCGGAAACTTAAAACGCGAAGCCCCAATTCCCCCCTGGGTTTCCCAGGTCAAAAGCTGAGGTAAGACGGCGTGGCGGTGAATCCTTGAAAAAGTCCTCCCTTGGGGGACTTTTTCCCATGGGTAGATTTCCCCCATTTACCTTTCCCCTTTTACCTTTCCCCCATGACCCCCCCCGCAGCCCAATTCCTCACCCACGAAGAATCCGCCCAAGTGGATGCCGCCCTCCTCTCCAGCCCGGAAAAATTCCTCACCCGTTTAACCATTTCCTCCCTACGGCTCCTAACCCAGATTGCCGGGGATTATGGGGTGGCGATCGCCGACCTCACCCCAGACCAGATCATCGCTTGGTTTGAACAGGACAGCAAAAACCGCCGCGAGCAAGGCATTGACGCGGCGGTACTGAAATGGTGATTTTGCGTGAGTGCTAGAACCGGAAGCGAGTCCGGAGCGTAGCGGCAAAGATCTCCTTATTGACCTTATTATGACCGGGGTTTGGCAGCCAAATCACCCCAGGGGTGATGTCAATGCGATCGCTCACCGCCAAGCGATAAAAGCCCTCAATGTGGTAGCCCACCGTCGGATCAACCGTCGCAGCGCCACCCGTCAAGCGGGGCTGTTGTCCGACGACGATCCCCAACAGATTGCCAGCGCCGCCGATATCCTCCACCCCTAACACTAGGGCATAGTTCCAAATATCGGACCGGCCTGCACCCCCTGCCTTGGCATCGGTCAAACCGCCCCAACCCCCGACAAAGAGATTATCACTGGGTCGGAATAACACCTCTGCCCCAAAGCTGTGGCCCGTCACAGATGCGCCAGTGTTGAGGTTACTGGCAATGCTGCCGGTGCTGTGGCCGAGGCCGCCAAAGGTGTTGTAGCTGTTGACATATTGGAAAGCAATTCCCAGGGTATTGGTCTGATATTTTATCTGACCCCCCAGGGCATAGGAGCCATTGAACATGCCGCCCTGCAGGGGGTCTTGACCCTCACCAGCGGTATAGCCTACCGCCACTTGGAAGCGATCGCTCACCTGGTAACTAGCCCCTAAGCCTTGACGCTGACCCCCCACCCGGAGAATGGGATTGTATTGCCCAAATCGAGAAATAGATCCACCACTGGAATTGAGGGGATTCATGGGGGGCAAGAAGTCATCCATGCCTGCACCGTTGGCAAACACCTGGGCAGTGAGTTGATTCCCCAGGGGAAATTGGTAGGAGAGGGTACTGAGTTCAAAATTGTTGCCGTTGTCGCCTGCGAAACCATAGCGGGTTTCATAGGTGATGCCGTTGAGGCCATCAATGCCGGGCCAGTTGCTGACGTTGTTGGCTTGGAGGCGGGTACGGAGGCGATCGCGCCCCGTAAAGGAGGTATCCAAATTCAACCGCACCCGGTCTTGAAACACCACATTGCTGTCAACGGGGACGTTCGTCGTGCCAGGGGTGTAGGACTGAGGGAGCAGGGCATTAATGGCAAACAACACCTCCCCATTCAGTTTGGTGGTGGTGGAAAATTGGTGCTCTTCCAGGAAAGCAACGCGGCCATCCATAGCATCGACACGGGTGCCGATCGTTGCCAATTCCCCTTCAAACTCTTGAACCAACCGCTGGAGCATTTCCAAATCCGCCCGACTGGCGAGATCCGCAGTGGTTTCGGCAATGATCCGCTCAATCTGCTGAATACAGGCATTTAAACCCGCTGCAAATTCATAACGAGTTAGAGCCCGATTGCCTCGGAATGTGCCATCGGGATAGCCTCGGATGCAGTCGTAACGGCGGACTAAATCATCGAGGGCGGTGTAGGCCCAATCAGTGGGGAGAACATCCCGGAACTGGGAAGCACTGCCTACCCCTTGCCCCTGATTGAAGTTATTTTCGTTGGTGTATTGGTTGATTTGATCGAGGAGGTCATGGACGTTGGTTTGGGCGATCGCCCCTGCTCCCGTTTCCAATTCATCCAATTGCTCCCCCATAGCCGGGAAGGGAGCAGCTAGGTCAGGGTTGCCAAAGCCTGGGCGGTTGTCACCGTTCGCGACCATCGGGGCGGGGGTTGCGCCTCTAGGCCCCTCAAGGGTCAACTCATCGAGGGCCATGGGGCTAACCAGCAATTTTGGTGTTGGTGGCGCCGGTGGCGTTTGAGCCACGGGTTTCAGGAGGATGGGTTTTGCCTCTGGCTCTGGGTTGAGGAGAGGGTCGCCGGCAATCTCCGGTGTTAGATCTAAGGCGGTGGGGGATTCTGCAGCAATGGGCGATCGCTCCTCACTCATTTCCACCCAGGGGCTGACCGCCGTTTCCGTCAGGGCATCCCCGACGATCTCAGTCTGGATTGCAGTCTGGTTAACCGTAGGGGTTGCCGTGGGGGTTGTAATCTCAAGGGGGGCAGCAGCCTCCGGTAAAATCACAGGCTCCGCCACGGTCAAGGGATCGCCAGCCACCGGAGGCAGCACCATCGGTTCCGACTCCGATTCCACCACCGCCACAGGTTCCGGGGCAACCACAGGCTCTAGATCAACGGGCATTGCCACGGGTTCCGGGGCAACCACAGGCTCCAGATCAACGGGCATTGCCACAGGAATCGGTGGTTCTCGCAGATCCAATTCTGGGTTGGGTTCTGGGGGAGCGGGGGCCTGCCAGTTTGTCGTTTCAATGGTTGCGGTCTCAGTGGTTTCAAACTGATCTACCGCAGCAGGCGGGGCCGCCGATGCCCCCTGAGGGCCAATCAATGAGGCCGCTAGCACAAACGGAGCCGTTTGGAGAAGATGACCTGCTAATTTTGACATGTGCTCACACCAATTTGAAGGAAGAAGATTTCAAACAAAATCCCTTGCTCGGTTCACGATCGCAACGCTTCACCGGAGGCAAGACTGAAGTTAGGTTAACATAAGGATCAGTTTTGATCTTGAAGAAGATTTCCCTGCCCATTCTATCCCCCCTCGATTGCCACCATGGGACGCAAAGCCAAACTCAAAAAACAACGCCACGAGGCCCCTGAGTCTACCCCGGGCAATCCTGCTCAATTTGTGCGGCAATTTGAGCATCGGGGCTATCAGTTTGAGGAGATTGAGCGATCGCCCCACCTCCCCCGCTCAGAACAGCCGCCAGAAGTTTAATCTTCTGAGTCGCTATCCCCCACCTTGGGAACAATATCAGGGCGCTCGCGACCTTCCCAACCAGCAGGGCGCTTGGAGTTGTACCAAGCGATGGAACCAATGGTAACAGCGGCGATAAAACCAACCACATAAACGGCGGTGAAGGCTACGGGCAAAGCCCCCAATACCGGTGTCATGGCAAAACTAGAGTGAATCATATGCTTTTGAAAAAAAACTCAGAGCTATCTTAACAAAACGCGATCGCTTCCGTCCTAGGGGGTCGCCCCTGGGAAACCTGGCAAATATTTCTGCACCACCGTCCAACCGCTGAGAGACACAGCGACAAAGCCGAGGAGCAGGAGGCTGTTAATGGTGATATGGAGCGATCGCCCCCGGGGCCAGCGATGCAGGTTCAACCCCGTCGCCGCCGCTGCCAGCACCAACACCACCACCCCCAAACCCGCCCCTAAATGCCAGGAATGGCCCAATGTGCCGTAATACCCCAGGGTTCCCACAATCCCCACCGTCAGCAACAGCAGCACCAAACCCACCAGGGTTAGCCCTAAGCCAAGATGTAAAGGCCGTAACCATTGGGGGCGCGATCGCCCCTCACCCCGTCCCCACCACAGCCCCCAGCCCGTCAGGACTAAAACCCCATAGGCCGTCAGGGATAACCCCATCGACCAAGCCGCAATCCGCCATAACCACAAAAACGAGGGTAGATCCATGGGCTTCTCCTGTTTGTCTGTTTTCAGGTTAAGGGATGGATCCACCGCAGCGCAAAATAACCATTGGACTGACCCCCCATGGGGATCAGTCCAATGCAAACAAAACAGATTTTGTTATGGCTATCGACAACGGCTAGACCGCGATCGGCTCACCGTTGCTTTCATTGATTTTATGGGAAGTTGCCGCCGTCTCCGCCTTGGGGGCAGGCGTGGATGCGGATGCATCGTCCTGTTCTTCAACCTGCAATTTCTGACAGGGAATCGTATCGGAAAGAATGGCACTGGCCATCATTCCCGTATGAATTTCCAGTAAGGCATTGGGAACGGCTTCAAAAACGAGACGCTGACCCGGAAAGACAACGCGTTCAAAATACCAGTTGGCAATGTTGGTAATGCGAGCGATTTGAATTTGGCTCGTTGCATTGACATAGCAACAGAGCATGGGAGTGTCGGTGTTACTGGGAATCGGATCAAAAACTTGAGCCATAAGATTAAGGCCCTCTGCTATAGAGATTTACTATTGATTACACATTAAACTTAACACTCTCTTCGGTCAAGTTGTTGTAAAGAGGAATACCAATGCTCAAATTACCAACAGGCCGCAGTGGGGATGGGGCGATCGCGATCTGAGCAATAGCAATAGTAGTGGGGAAGGGGAAAAAATTGTCGCCCCTACTTACAGCCCTTTCAACGATTAAACAAAACCCTCTCCCAGTTTAGGCGAGAGGTTGAGGCTGTAGATGCCCCGGCCCGGAAAACGAGAGATTTGTTAAGGTATGTGAAATATTCTCAGCAATCCTGCCGCTCACCGGCGAGTCCAAGCCCTATGAACAGCACTGCCCCGAAAATCCTCTACGTTCGCCTCCCCTGTAACCCCATCTTCCCCATCGGTGCGGTTTACCTCGCGGATCACATCCATAAATGCTTCCCCACCATCGAGCAGCGTATTTTCGACCTGGGAACCGTGCCGCCTTTGGAATTTGATCAAGCTCTGGATGCGGTGATTGACCAGTTTCAGCCCACCCTACTGGTGTTTTCCTGGCGGGATATTCAGATCTATGCGCCCGTGGGGGGCCGGGGCGGGAATCCCTTACAAAATGCCTTTGAGTTTTACTATGCCAAAAACCCCCTGTTACGGCTGCGGGGGGCCTTGGGGGGGCTGAAGG
>RECT01000304.1 GCA_007693875.1 Spirulina sp. DLM2.Bin59 | reverse complement strand
CACCTTCATGCCCACAGATATGGCCTGGCTGCGGGAATGGGACAATTTTCTCCACGGCGATGCCCCGGAACTGGCTAAAAACACCTCCCTCCTCAAGCCCATTAACGACCGCCTCACCTGGGAAATCGTCAATCAGTTTGGCCATCGCGCTGGGGTGGGGCCATCCCTGGAGCGGAGCGGGGTTTGTGGGGTGTTTTTCGACCCGGAACGGTGCGATCGCGCTGGGCGGCATCTTCAGCTTTGGCTCAGTAATGAGGTGGAAGGGCTGCGGGCGGTGACTCAACCCCAGGTGTCTCAATTCCTGTTGGGGATGCTCCATCACCTCCGGCTCCGGGGGGGCATTCTCCAACCGGCCACCGATGGCGAATACATCAAGCAGGGGGGCAAAACGTTTCTGTGGAAACGCTGGATCTCCATGCCGCCCATTGGCCCCAGTACGCCGCGCCCGGTGTTTTGGGTCAATGCCAGTGCGAACCGCAAGCTCAACCCCCGCACCGATCAGCAGGATTTTGAGCCGGTACTTCTGATCAACGGTAAAAGCTGGTGTCAAGATTGGCTCCGGCGCAATTTTAAAGGCCTCAGCCTGCTGTTTAGTGATCAAACGGTGGAAATTGATCTCACCCTCGATCAACAGATTGATATCCTGATCCAGACTCTGGACATTCTCACCGCCGAGAAAATTCTTGACACTCGCTCCTGTGGCGGGGGGCGGGCTTGGGGGATTCCCCTCGATGCGATCGCCATTCACAATGAGGGGACGGTGTTGGTGTGCGATCGCTGTCATCACCAAATCACCGCCCACGCCTGCGAACTGCCCACCCTGGCCGGGATGGCCTGCCTCAATCGTGGCTGTGAGGGCCATTACCATCCTGATCAACGCAGCGAACTGAGCTACTACCGCCGCCTCTATCGCCAGGGCGAGGTGCAGCGGATTATTGCCCAGGAACATACGGGGCTGTTGGCACGGGAGGATCGCGAACGTCTAGAGCAGCGGTTTATTGAGCGCGATCGCCCCGGTGCGCCTAATCTCCTGTCTGCCACCTCAACCCTCGAAATGGGGATCAATATTGGCGATCTGTCCACGGTGTTTTTAAGCGCTGTCCCCCCTACCCCGGCCAATTTTCAGCAGCGCATCGGGCGGGCGGGGCGAAGGGATGGCAATGCCTTTGTGAATGTGATCGCCAGCGGTCAATTTCATGATTTGTATTTCTACACCCAACCCAGCAAGATGATCAACGGTTCCATTGAGGCGGCGGGGTGTTATCTCGATGCGGTGGCGATTCTTCAGCGTCAACTGACGGCCTTTTGTTTAGACTGTTGGATTGCCAGCGGCGTGACCCAAGGGGAATTTCCCCTCAAGGTGCAGGATGTGCTGAGGGCGATCGCCAAACCCAACCCCAAGCAATTTCCCCACAATTGGCTGGCCTTCATCACCCAACACCGCACCACCTTAATTGAGGATTTTCTTGCCCTGTTCCCCATTGATGCCCAGACCACGACGGCCCGCACCCATACCGCCCTCCGCCAATTCATGGCCGCCGATGATCAGGATCAGGTCGAAGCTGACCAAACCCTAGCGGGGCAAATGCTCGCGGCTTGGCAACGGCTCCATCAGGAGTGCGATCGGCTGCGTCGCCAGATTCGGCAAATGAGCAACAAGGTGAAGAAACTAGAGGCGGAACCCGATGCCCTCCAAGACCCGGAGCGGATCGCCCAAATCAACGCCGAAGTGATGGGGTTTCGTCAACTGCTCAAAAGCATCGACAACAAGCAAACCCTCAACTTTCTCACCGATGAGGGGCTGCTTCCTAACTACGCCTTTCCTGAAGCGGGCGTAACGCTGCAATCGATTCTATGGCGCAAAAACAACCAGGAATCGACCAAGAACCCCAAAGGCAAAGCCTACGAAACCTTGCCCCCCCTGATCTACGAACGCCCCGCCCAAGTGGCGATCCGGGAACTCGTCCCCAACGGCGTGTTTTATGCCCAAGGCCGCAAAGTCACCATTGACCAAATCGACCTCAAGCTCTCGAAGCCGGAACAGTGGCGACTCTGCCCCCAATGTAACTATACGGTTCAACTGATCGAAGCGGCGGCCCATGAGGCCTGTTGCCCCCGCTGCGGGGATGGGATGTGGAGCGATCAAAGTCAGGTGCGGGAGTTGGTGAAGTTGCGGCAGGTGATGGCGCGAAGTAGCGATCGGGATAGTCGCTTTGGGGATGACAGCGAACAGCGCAATGTGGCCTTTTTTCAGCGGCATCTTCTGATTAATTTTGAAGCTGAGTTTCGCGAGAAAACCTTTTTGGTGGATGATCCGGTGTTTCCCTTTGGGTTTGAATATATTTCGCGCACTCGGTTTCAGGAGTTGAATTTGGGCGATCGCACCCCCGACGGCGACCCCCTCAATATTGCCGGCCATGAGTTCAAAACCAAAGGGTTTGCGGTTTGTAGTCATTGTGGCGCTGTGAGCCGCGATCGGGGCGTGAAGGAAAGTGATAAACACAAAAATCACGCCTCCAGTTGTCCATATTGGGACAAACCAGACCGAGCTAAAATTCTCAATTTATTCTATCTTTACCGCCAATTTGAATCGGAATCGATCCGGTTTTTAATGCCTGATGATACATTTTGGACAACGGAAGGGTTACATTCGTTTTTAGCGGCTTTACAGCTTGGCCTGAAGGAAAAATTTGGCGGCCAAATTGGGCATTTAAAAACCACCATTTGCGCCGAACCCCAACCAGATACCACCCTGCGCAAATCGTTTCTCTATCTCTATGACACCGTTCCCGGCGGCACAGGCTACCTCCGTCAACTGGTGGAACATCCCGAAGAAATGCAGGCGGTGTTTACCCTGGCCCTCCAGATTGTCCGAAGCTGTGCCTGTCAGCATGAGGGCGATGGGTACGCTAGCGCGGAACGCGACGGCTGCTATGAATGCCTTTTCGCCTACCGCCACAGCTTCGACCACGACAAAACCAGCCGCAAACGGGCCCAAGCCCTCCTCAGTACCCTCATGCACCACTGGCCCAAACTCAAACCCCAAGAGCAGGGCCTCGCACAGATTAAACTAGATAATGATTTCGACAGTGAACTAGAGCGTAAATTTATTGAGGCGATCGAGATTCACGTTAAACACCTCAAGCAAAGCCATCCGGCGCAAACCTACGAGTTACGCAAAGACGTGATTCGGGGCAAAACTGGCTATTATCTCCAGCTTGATCAGGTGGCATGGCGCATTGAACTTCATGCCAAACTTGATCACACCCACAATATTGACGTTCCCTCGCTCACAGACTTTATTTTCTATCCCGCCAATGCTCACCATAAGGGCCGTCCGGTTGTGGTCTTTACGGACGGCTGGCAATACCATCAAGACCGCCTTGATCTGGATTTTAAGCAACGTTTAGCCATCCTGAGAAGTGAGCAATTTTGGTGCTGGTCGATTACCTGGGATGATGTTTCTGCTCTGGTAGAAACAGAGTATAAATGTCCTCAACTCCAGGCCTTAGATCGCGGTTGGGATAATGACATTTTTAAAAACCAATCGGCACAACTTTACAGCCAATATCGCTGCGAAACCCTCACCAATTTTGAATCAAAAAGTAGCCTCCAGTGGCTCTTTCACTATCTACAATATCCCGATCTGACCCCCTGGCAAGGCTGGAGTGCCTTAAGGGTTTTAGCCCAAGCGGATCAACAGACGTTGCAAAATCCTCAAGCCCAACACCAATGGCAGCAAACCATCGAAGCCAAGCTGGGAGAACTAGAGTTTGAGGCTTGGCACAGTCCCCCGCAGTTTATGTGTCAACAGTTAAGGTTTGGAGACTATTTAACGCTGTGGACTGCTGTGGATTTTAAACGCCATCAAGAGAAAAATGTGACGGGAAGTTTAGTGCTCCTTGAGTTTGACAATACATTACCGCTCACTTCCCAACATCAACAGGATTGGCGCGAAACCCTCCGCCTCCTCAATCTTTATCAATTTCTGCCCTATCTGTATTGCCTCACGACGCAGATGCGCCAACAGCAAGAATGCCCCCAAGGGGTCAATTTAGCGGCGTTGCAAGTTGAATCTGCCGCCGCCGCTGCCCCGGCTCAATCCGTCTGGATGACGTTAAAAAATGAAGTTGATCAAGAACTCCACCCCCTGATTGATCATATAATGTTGCTGGATGTGCCTCCTCCTGAAATCGATTGCGAAATTAGTAATTCCGGTGGTCAGGTCATCGCTCAAGCTGAATTGGCTTGGCCCGATTTTAAGGTTGCGATTACCGACAATCGAGAAGATGCACACTGTTTGAGCGATCAGCAGTGGTTTGTGCAGTCGGTGGAGGATGCGATCGCCAACTTACCCCGCCTCCAACAACATCTAAGCTCAATTCCCCAAAATCAGGCTACAGAATAAGGGGCTTAAGCCCCTTGCCTCATGTCGTTAACCTCACGCTCATTAATATGCCTCTTGAAAACCTCTTCAATCTTGCAGTATCTGATGAGTTTTTAGACTCGTTAAGCCGTTTGCCGCAAAAAATCCAAGGTCAGGTTTCTAAGTTTATCCGGCAATTTAAAAATAACCCCACTGCGACGGGAATTAACTATGAAACGATTCAAAACAGTCGCAATAAAAATATTCGCTCAGTGCGGATTAACCAAGAATATCGAGCGATTATTTTAAAGCCTGATGTGGGGAATACCTATCTTTTGCTGTGGGTTGATCATCACGATCGCGCCTATGCTTGGGCTGAACGCAAAAATTGCATTGTTAATTCCGAATCCGGGGCGCTGCAAATTGTAGATGTGGAGTCTGTCACCGCATCTATTGCACAATTTAAACAAAAAAATAGTCAACAACAATCAAATCGCTTTCAACAGGTTAAAGATAAACATCTAATGCGGTTAGGTGTACCGGAAATTCTTTTGCCTGCTCTCCGTCAAGTCGTGACGGATCAAGATGTCGATGATATTTTAATGCATCTTCCCAGTGAAGCCAAGGAGGCGGTTTTCCTCCTGGCTTCTGGCTATAGCATTGAACAGGTCTTTCAAGAACTAGACAAGCCAGAAACAGCAAAGGCTACTATTAATCCGCATGACATTGATCAGGCTCTGCAAAACGAAGAAACCCTCACCCATTTCACCGTGATCACTGATGATCGAGATCTAGAGAAAATGCTCGCGGCTCCGTTGGAAAAGTGGCGCGTTTTTCTCCATCCCTCTCAGCGTAAACTTGTGAATCGGAATTGGGAAGGAGCGGTGCGCGTCCTTGGGGGAGCTGGAACGGGTAAAACGGTGGTGGCAATTCATCGCGCTATTTGGCTCGCTAAACATTATTTAAAATCCCCCCATGATCAGATTTTCTTTACAACATTCACGAAAAATCTAGCTGTTGATATTAAGACAAATTTAAAAACAATTTGCCCCCCTGAACATCTCAAGCAAATTCATGTGATCAATCTAGATGCCTGGGTTACACAATTTTTTCGGCAAGAAGGGGTTACGTTTAAAATTACCTATGAACAGAATGATGAATTGTGGCAGGATGCCTACAGTTTAGCGCCGAGTTCTGAATGGACATTAGATTTTTACCGTGAGGAGTGGCGGGATGTGGTGCTTACCCAAGATTGCCAAACGGAGCGAGAGTATTTAAAAGCGCGGCGAGTGGGACGGGGAACGCGCCTCAGTCGTCAACAGCGAAAAGAGATTTGGCCGGTGTTTGAGGAGTATCGTAATTTGCTATTGGCGAAGAATTTTCGGGAGCCGGATGAGGCGTTTCGTGAGGCGGCCCGCCTGATTCGGCAACGGGGGTCTGAGTATTTACCCTTTCGGGCGGTGGTGGTGGATGAAGCCCAGGATATGAGTATGGCAGCGTTTGAACTGTTGCGGGCGATCGCCGGAGACCCCCACCCCAATGATCTCTTCATTGTTGGGGATGCCCACCAACGTATCTATGGCAAAACGGTGGTGCTGAGTCGGTGTGGGATTGAGGTGCGGGGGCGGCGATCGCGCAAGCTCCGGCTCAACTACCGCACCACCGAAGAAACCCGCATCTGGGCAACGGCTATCCTATCGGGTCAATCCGTTGACGATCTCGACGGTGGCATTGATACCCTCACAGACTATCGCTCACTGATGCACGGAGAAGCTCCCATTGTTCAAGGCTTTGAAACCTTCGACCAAGAGATGCAATTTATCATCGAAAAACTTAAATACCTCCAACAAAAGGATGAAAAACTCTCTAGTGTTGGCATTGTCTTGAGAACTCAAGGCTTAATCGATAAAATTGAAGCCGCCTTAATCGCCGCTCAAATTCCAGTACACCGCATTAAACGCAGTCAGCCCGACGATCTTAAAGAGGTTGGGGTTCGTTTAGGCAGTATGCACCGTGTCAAAGGGCTTCAATTTAATTACATTTTTTTACCGCTCTTAACTGCTCAAAATTTACCGTTAAAATCCGATCTTGCCCGCTGCTTTGATGAGGTTTCTAGGGAGCGTCAACTGCTCCAAGAGCGAAGTTTACTTCATGTTGCGGCAACCCGTGCTAAACAACAAGTGATCGTCTCTTACCATGGCCAAGGCTGTCCCTTTTTAACGGAAATACCCTAAACAGGACTAATCTTAGCCAACTGGGGTGTTTGACCGGCTCAGGGGACGCTGCTCATGCCCCAACTCTCTCTTTGGGATAGTTTAAGTCCGGTAATTACGATTATGGGAATTAACACACTACCAAAAATCTGGGTCTAAAGCCCCGTCCTTCTAGGACGGCTTTTTTTGGGGAGAGAACCACCTCTATGTAGGAGTTCGCAAGGAATCCTAGGTAAGTGGACTCGGTGAGCCAAAAATCCCCGTGCCTTTAGGCCGGGGAGTGTCAACTCATTTGGGGTGTGCTGTAAAATACCTACTGGCTAACCCCTAACCCTGCCTCCCCATAGGATTATTCTTCAGTGGAAATAATCGCACTAACGGGAATGGTGAGATCGGGAAAAGCGAGGGGTGAAATTGTGCCGGTGGTGAGGGTCATTTTAGAGCCGTATTCTCGGCCTTTAGGTTCACGGTGAATGATTAATTCACCGGTTTTTAAGTTCACCAGCCAATATTCTGGGATACCGGCTTCGGCGTAGAGGTGGTATTTAAGGGTTGAATCTTTTTCAAGGCTACTGTTGGCGTATTCCACCACCCAGAAAATATTTTCGGGGTAGGGGTGATGGTGGAGATATTCACGGCCAAGGGGGGCAACAATGGCGATATCGGGTTCCGGTTCGGAGTCGTTGGGGAGGGTGATGGGTTTGGCGGGACGGATGAAGGCGCGATCCGCGCTAGCGTACCCATCGCCTAAAATCCGAGCCAGATAAGCACCGGCTTCGGAACTAAAAAAAGCATGGGGTTCACCTTCTAGGGGCATCGGCACAAGTTCTCCAGCAAGTAATTCTACGGGGCGATCTACAAATAGGCCCGCTTGAATCATCTGATGATAATCGTCTAAACTCCATTTTAGCGTTGAGAGAACCACATTTTTTGTACTGATAGGCTGTATCTAGGGCGTGACGGATTATGCCACCCTACTCTAACATAATCTAACCCAAATTCCATCTTTTGTTTAATCAACTTGATGATTCATCTCCGTATTTTCCGGGTGATATAATCAGACTGAGAGTTAAAATCTTACCTGTAGCTTGCACTCAATCCTAGTTATCCGCCAAAATGAGTACATCTCCTCAACCGCCTAAATACGTCAGTGATTTAATGGAACTCTATGGTAGTTCCTATGGAAAAATCGTAGATTCCGGGGTTTTTTATAATATCTTGGAGCCAGAAGTTGACCTAGAAAAGGTAGGATTCGACCATCTTAGGAAGTTTGTAGGACCTAAGTTTTTTGAACCCAATGAATTAGGCTGGCGGCGTGGTTGGCAGCTACTTTATCGCCGCCCCGAAGGGGAACCCGGCAATATTGTCAAAGAGTTTGAAGATGTTTATGATATCCTGGAAAGGGTTTTAGAAAGGTTCCTGAATCCTTTGGGGGGGAATGATTACGAAACAGCACCCCTGAAAATGGCGATCGCCTTTGATAGTCCAGAGGTCAAAGATTTAAGAATTTATCAAGTCCATGATGAGGATATTTTATACGGACGCTTAATCATTAGTCGCCGCGCCAATGGTGAGACCACCACCCTAATTTTTATCTGTGACTAAACCGGACAATAAACCCAGTTTCTGGGTAGTAATCACAGATTAGGATTT
>RECT01000083.1 GCA_007693875.1 Spirulina sp. DLM2.Bin59 | reverse complement strand
GTTTTTGCGGGCGGGGCATTTGCCCTATTGTAAGAGCGAACCTCAGATTAGCCTAGGATTCCCACGAATTCATTAAAATCAGGGAAGATCAAAGTTTGAGTCGTTTTGATCCCTGCGGATTCACCCCCCTAGCCATGGTTTCTCCTTCCCCTGCCCCTCACATCTATACCGTTGGCGGCCATCTCCGCCACGATGCTCAAACCTATGTAGTTCGCCCTGAGGATCATCAACTTTATGCAGCCTTGAAAGCAGGGGAGTTTTGCCATGTTTTAGCCCCCCACCAAACCGGCAAAACCAGCCTCCGGGTTCGGGTCATGGATCAATTGCAAGGAGAAGGCTATACCTGTCTAGCCATTGACTTAGCCCAGATCGGCAGTGAGGATATTTCCCCTCAGCAGTGGTATGGGGGGATCATGCATCGGTTGGTGATGGGGTTGCCCCAATGGCCCATCCATTTATCCACCTGGTTGGCAGAACGTCAATTTTTATCGCCAGTGCAGCAATTTAGCGAACTTCTGGAGCGGATGCGACAGGATGTGAGGGGCCAACGGGTGGTGATTTTTATTGATGAACTGGAGCGGCTGTTGCGGTTGCCCTTTGGCTTGGATGATTTTTTTGCCGTGTTGCAGGCGAGTCTTGATCCGGAATCCCTAACCTTTGCCCTGTTCGGTACCGTTACCCTCCAAGCCCTCGTCAGGGATCGGGATCATCCTCCCTGGGCGGTGAGTCGTTCCATTGTTTTAACTGGGTTTACCCTGGCGGCAACGCCCCCCTTGAGCCAGGGATTAATCAGGCAAGTGCCGGATCCAACGATGATGATGGCCTCGATTCTAGATTGGACGGGGGGACAGCCGTTTTTAACCCAAAAGGTCTGTCGGTTGGTGGTGATGGAGCCCCACTGCCCCCTGCCGGGGGATGAGGCGGCGTGGTTGGGCGAATTAATTCGTCACCGCATCCTTGAGGATTGGGCGGCTCAGGATCATCCCCCCCATTTAACCCGGATTAGGGATAGGTTCGCGATCGCCGATAACCGCCGGGATCTTCACCGCCTACCCGCCCTCAAACTTTATCAAACCCTCCTCCATGGGGAACCGGTTGCCCTGGAGAATCACGCCGCTGCCCTGGAGTTGTATCGCACCGGCTTGATCCCGCACCCCAACCAGCTACAGGTGTACAACCCCATCTATCAGGAAGTGTTTAATAGTTTGTGGGTGCAACGGGCGATCGCCGCCATCCAACCGGATTTTAACGAACTCATCACCGCCCAGGAGCAAAAACTTCTCGGCCTCTTGGGCAATGTTGATCGCCCCGATTATGATGATTTACTCTCCTCGATCATCGGCACCTTAACCCTCAAATTGGGGGAATTATTAGCCGCCGATCGCGTCAACCTGTTTTTCATTGACCCCACCAATCAGGAGCTGTGGTCAATCCTCGCCTGCCCCACCAACCGCCACCACACCAAAATTCAAATTTTTGCCCAAACCAGAACCCAGGAACGGGTCGCCATTTACAAAAAAGCCGTGAACGTCTCGAAGGTGACGGTTAATGATTGGCAAGCCATTGTGACCGATGCCCAAGGGCAGGATACAACCTTTCGCAACGAGCTAACCCTGCCCCTCTATAACTCTCAGGATGAAGTCGTCGCCTTTTTGCAACTGGTGAATAAGCTAAAAATTCCCGATAACCCCACCCTGCCCTTAGTGGAGCGCATTGACCTCGCTGGGTTTACGGAGAGCGATCGCCGCAGTTTGGTGGCCTATGCCCCCGCCCTCCAACGGGTTCTCAGCCGCTGCCAAGATTATTACCACTTCACCCAACGGTTGCAAACCTCCGAAGCCCTCACCGAAGCCACCCGGGCCATTGCCCACAGCGACCTCGATGCCAAGGCGATCATCCAGCGGGTCATGACCGCCGCCAAACAACTGATGAACGCCGATCGCAGCACCCTCTGGCTCCTTGATGATCGCCGGGATCAACTCTGGACAGTCATCCCCTTTGAAGATGGCACAATGGGGGAAATTCGCATTGCCGTCGGCCAGGGGTTTGCCGGTCAAGTGGCCGCCACTGGGGAATCCCTCAATATCCCCTATGACATTTACAATCACCCCGATTCCCTCACCGCCCAACAAACCGATCAACAAACCGGCTACCGCACCTGTAGCCTCCTCTGTATGCCAGTTTGGAGTCCCAACGGTGATCTATTGGGGGTGACGCAACTGGTGAACAAGCGGCGATTTACCAGCGGCAAGACCTCGGCCACCCATGAAACCGATGCCTATCACCCCTCGGATTGGCCCACCGCTCCCCCCTGTTTCCATGCCAGCTTTGATGCCAATAGCCAGCAGTATATGAAGATTTTCAATACTCAGGTGGGGATGGCTTTACACAATGCGCGGGAATTGGCAACGTTTAAAGACCAGGTGGCGGCCCAATCCGGCAATATGGTGACGCAAACCTTGGGGGTGTTGAACCAGGTGATGGATGGCCAGGGGTTCGATGAAATTCTTGATACGACGCTGCGATCGATTACGCTGCGAACGGGGCGATCGCTCCATGCCGATCGCACGACAATTTTTCTCCTTGATGAAGAGCGGCAGGAATTTTGGTCGATGATCGCCGAAGGGAAAGCTGGGGAGTTATTAGAACTGAGAATCCCTGCCCATCAGGGGTTTGTGGGGGAAGTGGCCCGCACCGGAGCAGTGATTAACCTGCCCTATGATGTCTATGATGATCCCCGCTCCACCGTTGCCCAAAGCCAAGACCGCAGAAACCACTATCGTACCTATACCCTGATTGCTTTTCCCCTCCGTGATGACCAAGGCCAACTGATTGCCGTGGTTCAATGTCTCAACAAGCTGAAATCCTCCGCCCATCCCGCCGCCCCCCTCGCCGACCGCATTGATCCCCAAGGTTTTACGGCGATCGATGAACAGCGGTTTGCGGAAAATGCCCCCCTCATTCGCATGATTCTCGATAGCTTCCGGGCTTACCACCGCACCGCCCAAAGCCAACGGGTGGCGGCGGCCCTCATGGCAGTGATGCACCAAATGAGTCAGCAATCCTGCTCTTTAGATCTGGTTTTGGAACAGGTGATGGAGGCGGCGAAGAAGTTAATGCAGGCCGATCGCAGCACCCTCTGGTTACTGGATCGCGATCGTGGTGAAGTGTGGACGCAGATGGCGGATTTCAAAGGCCAACGCCGCCCACTGCGGTTAAAAATCGGCCAAGGCTATGCCGGACAGGTGGCGGCGACGGCGGTGCCACTGAATATCCCCTATGATCTCTACGACGATCCCCAATCTGCCACGGCGAAGCTCATCGATGCCAAAACCGGGTATCGCACGTTTAGTCTCCTCTGTTTGCCGGTGTGGAGTCCCCAAGGGGAACTGTTGGCGGTGACGCAGTTGGTGAATAAAATTCGACCTCAGGCCCATCACCTCAAGACAACGGACGATATTCCCGCCTATCTCAAAACGGGGTTTGATGCCAGTGATCAACGGTATATGCAGGTGTTTAACCGGCAGGTGGGGATTCTTTTGAATCATCACCAGCAGCAACGGGGGAACCTCCTGCCGCTCATGGGTCAGGAGCCGGGTTAGGGGTGGGGTCTTGCCCGTAGCAAATCGCCTGATTGCGTCCCTGGGATTTAGCGATGTATAGGGCCTGATCGGCTTGGCTAATCAACTGCTCCGGGGTACTGTCTGCTGTGGGGTGAACCCGAGCAATCCCTAAACTAACCGTAACTGTGGGGTGAATCGTGGAGTAGGCGTGGGGAATCTTGGCCGCGGCTACATGGGCTTGAATCCCGTGGGCAATGTCTTGGGCTTGGGAAAGTTCCGTTTCCGGGAGGACGATGGCGAACTCCTCCCCCCCATACCGGGCGAGGAGGGAATGGGGTGGGGCAAGGAGGTCGAGAGCGTTTTGGATCGCCTGGACTAAAATTTGCAAACAGCGATCGCCCTCTAAATGGCCGTAGTGGTCGTTAAAGGGCTTAAAGAAATCCACGTCGCAGAGAATCAGGGAAATCATCCCCGGAGCCTGGCACAACTGCCACCAGCGGAGCAAATAGTCATCAAAATGCCGCCGGTTCGATGTGCCGGTTAACCCATCTTGATTGGCCAGGGCCTGGAGTTTTTCATTGGCCGCCTGGAGAGCGACCTCCGCCTTGGCCCGTTCCTGAATTTCTAGGTGGAGTTGGGTATTGCGAGATTGCAGTTGCTTTTGAAGGAGGCAAATTTTCAGTTGATTTTGCACCCGCGCCAAAACCTCAGCCCATTGGAAAGGCTTGGTAATATAGTCCACACCCCCCACCTCAAAGGCTTTAACCTTATCTCCCACCTCGTTAAAAGCACTGATGAAAATTACCGGCACTGCGGCGGTGAGGGGGTCGGCTTTGAGGGCTTCGCAAACATCATAGCCACTCAGTTTTGGCATGCTAATATCCAGCAAAATTAAGTCCGGAACCGCCGAACGAGCCGCCCGCAGGCCAATTTCACCGTTAATTACACCCCGTACTTCATAGCCATGGTTGGTTAACAGTGTGGAAAGAAGGCGGACATTATTGGGGGTATCATCGATGATGAGGATATCGCCCTTTGAGGGATCTGTCGTTTGGCTCATGGTCAATCAGCAGGCAGTCATGGGTTAACAATGCCACATCAGCACCATTATCTTATGCATTTTAAGGGTGACGGCCCCCTGTGTCAGTGACAGCGGGCCTTTTCCTGCTAAACCGCTGCTTTTTTCTTGCGGGCTGCCTCTTTTTCCTTTTGCTTGGCTCGCTTGGCTTCCCGTTTCGCTGCATCAGCTTCCGCTTGGCGGCGAGCCTGAGCCTGGGCTTCCTGTTCTGCCAGTTTATCGAGGTAGTAGTGATAATCGCCGTTATACACCACTAATTCCCCATCGCGGACTTCGACGATTTTCGTCGCCACCTGGGAAATAAAATAACGGTCATGGGAAACGATCAACACCGTGCCATCGTAGTCCTTGAGGGCAGATTCCAGCATTTCTTTGGCGGGAATATCCAGGTGGTTGGTGGGTTCATCGAGGACTAAGGCGTTGGCGGGACGCAGAAGCATTTTTGCCAGGGCTAACCGCGCCTTTTCGCCCCCACTCAGGGCCCCAACGGGTTTATAGACCATTTCGCCACTGAAGAGGAATCGTCCGAGGAGGGTACGAACTTCTTCATTTTTCCAATCGGGAACTTCATCGTGGATCGTCTCTAGGACGGTTTTTTCCAGATCGAGGGCTTCCGCTTGGTTTTGTTCAAAGTAACCGGGGATGATGTTATGGGGGCCAAAGCCGGCGGAACCATCTTCGGGGGTTTCTAAGCCGACAATCATCCGTAACAGGGTGGATTTGCCGCAACCGTTGGGGCCGAGGAAGGCGATGCGATCGCCCCGCTCGATCAATAAATTTGCCCCTAAAAACAGCATTTTATCCCCATAACTGTGGGAAAGGTCTTCAATTTGCACCACTTCCCGACCACTGCGGGGGGCAGGGGGGAACGTGAATTTGAGGGTGCGCAGATTGGCGACGGGGGCATCGATGCGCTCGATTTTGTCCAGTTGTTTTTCCCGACTTTTCGCCTGGGTGCTGCGGGTGGCACTGGCTCGGAACCGCTCCACAAACTCCTGCTGTTTGGCAATTTCCTTTTGTTGCCGTTCGTAGGTGCTTTGTTGGGCGGCTTGGTTTTCGGCTTTTTGGGCCAAGTAGGCGGAATAGTTGCCGAGGTAGGTGGTGGAAACGCCCCGCTCGGTTTCGACGATTTGGGTGCAGAGACGGTCTAAAAATTCCCGGTCATGGGAAATCACCACCATGGGGGTTTTCAGGTCTTTTAAGTAGCCTTCGAGCCATTCGATAGTTTCTAAGTCCAGATGGTTGGTCGGCTCATCAAGGAGGAGGAGATCGGGATCTTGGAGCATGATTTTCGCCAAACTGAGGCGCATTTGCCAACCGCCGCTAAAGGTGCAGACGAGGCGATCGCCATCATCCGGCTCGAACCCCATTTCTGGCAAAATTTTCTCAATTTCCGCATCTAAGCCATAGCCGTTGAGGCCTTCAAACCGCCGTTGCAGTTTGTCCATCTTGTGGAGCAGTTGATCCAGTTCATCGGGATCTGCCCCTTCCATGGCATGGGTGACGGCCATCAGCTCGCTGTGGGTGGTGTTGGCCGCCTCAAATACTGTCCAGAGTTCCTCCCGCACGGTGCGGCTCGGGTCTACGTCGAATTCTTGGGTGAGGTAGCCAATTTTGAGGTCATTGGGGCGGATCACTTGGCCGGTGGTGGGTTCCACATGACCCATGATGATTTGCATTTGGGTGGATTTGCCCGCGCCATTCACCCCCACCAGGCCGATGCGATCGCTATTCTTCACTTCCCAAGTGACATCCTTGAGCACTTCTCCCGTGGGGTAAATTTTACTAATATGTTCTAGGCGCAGCATTTTAATTCCCTTCCCATTCCTGGCTCATCCTCTGTAGTTTAACAATACTTAACACAAAGTTCTAGGGGGGAGGGGGAAGTGGGGAGTGGGAAGTGGGCAGTAGGAAGTGGGGAGGTTTTGGATTTAAATTTTGTGGCGGGAGATTATTCCCAGTCCGGAATGGGAACGGTTAAGATTGCAGGTAACTCTGATCCCATTGCTATCTTATCCTGATTCTTCTTGATCTGGGCGCGATTTCTTTGGGTGTTGAGAGACCGCTGAATCTTATCTCCTTTCTCTATGGGTATTCTGAAACTCTGGGAAACGCGCACCCAGTTTTGGCGACTGCGGCAAAAAATGACCCTTGGCTATGGTGTGGCGATCGCCCTCGGTTTGGGGGTTTCCACCTTCGGCCTCATGGTGCTCAGTTACTACCAAGGCCGCACCCTTGATCGTCTGGGGGCGGCCAATCGTCAGGCCCAGCTCCTCGCCCAATTCCGGGAAGAAATGCGCAGTGGTCAAATGGCGGGTTTACAGTTGGAGACTGCCCTCACACACCCGGAGCGGTTTTTGGTCTTGCGTAGCCGTGTGTTGGGCAATGTGGAGCGATCGGAGGACTCCATTGCCGAATTGCGGGAATTTATCGAGGCTAATCCCCGTTGGCTGGCTACAGACCCCCAACGGTACAACCTTTTACTCAATGATTATCAGCAAGTGGTGGCGTTTTATAGCAATGCCATTGATGAGATTCTCCCCCCCCATCAAACCCGCTTTAACCCAGAAGAGCGGGAAGCGATCATCACTGCCCTGCGCCAATTGCCGAATTTAGCCCAAATGCAAGCCCTGGAAGGGGCCAATTGGCGATTGGATCAGATCGCACTCACAGCCCATGAGCAAACCATAGCGGCAGAGCTGGCCATTGAACGGATGCAATTGCTGGAAAAGGTGCTGATGATCGTGATTGGTTTGGGATCAGCGGCGATCGCCGGGGGGTTAATTTGGCAAATGACCAAGGCCATCCTCCAACCCCTGGAATCCCTCACCGACACCGCTCAAAAAATCACCATCGCCCACGACTACAGCCTCCGCGCTCCCATCCAAACCCATGATGAGATTGGCATCCTGGCTAAATCTTTTAACCGCTTAATTGGCGAAATTGAGGAGCAAACCCAGCAGTTAATCGCCGCCAAGGAAGCAGCGGAAATGGCCAACCAGGCCAAAAGTACTTTTTTGGCGACGATGAGCCATGAACTGCGCACGCCCCTCAACGCCATCAGCGGTTTTGCTCAACTCTTAGCCACGGAACTGGATTCCCCCCATCACCAAGAACAAATCCACACGATCCAGCGCAGCAGCCAACACCTCCTGACGTTGATCAATGACATTCTCGACCTGAGCCGCATCGAAAGTGGTAAGCTTGATCGCACTGACCAGGAGGTGAATCTCTGGGATTTGTGGAAAATGATGGAGGGGATGTTTCGGTTTCGGGCTGAACAGCAGGGCCTCAGCTTTGAGATTGCCATTGCCCCCAATGTGCCCCAGACGATCAACAGCGATCCGACCCGTTTGCGGCAAATTTTGATTAACCTGTTAAGCAATGGGATCAAGTTTACGGAGGTGGGCAGCATCACCTTGGCGGTCAGGTATGAGGAAACTGAACCCCAAGGGGAACTGATCCTGACGGTGACAGATACCGGCCCCGGCATCGACCCGGCGGAGATTTCATTGCTCTTCACCCCCTTTACCCAAACTGAAACGGGCCGTCGCTCCCAACAGGGGGCGGGCTTAGGTCTTGCCCTCTGCCGCC
>RECT01000288.1 GCA_007693875.1 Spirulina sp. DLM2.Bin59 | reverse complement strand
GGGTGGGGTAGAGGAATTGTTCCGGGGCGATCGCCAGCCCAACTAAAACCTGACTGGGGATTTCCACCCGCTCCCGCAACACCGACAAGGCCCCTTTGAGATAATCGGGGGAATGGGGGCGATCGATGAATAACAGCAGTTGGAGGATATCCTGGGGGATTTCCTTGGCATTTTGGGCGGTGTTGACATCGTAAACGGGGATGTGATGACCCTTGAGGATGGGGGCGAGGCGACGGGTGAGGAAATGGGCCTGTTTGCGTTCCCGTACCAAAATGGCGGCATTGTAGTCGGGATGGGCGGTGAGGAGGGCGATCGCCCGCGCCCCAATCCCCTGAGCCGTGGCGTAAATATCCGGGGGGTAGTGAATTTCCACACCCGCCCCAATGGGAGCAGGGTTCGCATCGGCTTGGGGGTCATCCACAGCGACGGGGCGAATCGCTTGGCGGCGAAACAGTTGCCCCACGGGAACCGTAGCGGTAGTTCCCCAGCCATCGTAAACCCAGAACAGCATTTGATTGGCGGTGTTGAGAATCTCCGGGCTACTGCGGCCCGATTGATCCATCATGGTGAGACGATGATTTGAGGCGCAATCATCACAAAAGCGATTGAAATAGATCGGATCGGCGGGGGTAAACGTGGAGTTAATCGCCTGGTTGGGGTCGCCCACCCGCACGAGGTTACATTGACTCTGATCCGGTGTGGTGGCGAGAATTTCCAACAGTTGAGCCTGAAGAGGGGAAGAATCCTGAGCCTCATCCTCAAACACGGCAAACACCTGTTCTTGCCACTGTTGCCGAAGCGGTTCCTGTTCCAGAACCCGTAACGCCCCCAGAATCATCTCATCGTAATCCAGCAGTTGGCGCGATCGCATCAACCCTTGATAACCCTCATAGAGATCAGCGGCGATGGCCAACGTCCCATAGGGATCATCCCCACTGGCGGCCCGCAGTTGCTCCGGCGTTAACCCCGAACTTTTCGCCCCCTGGATCGCCGTATAACCCAAATTGGGCAGAACCTCCGTCCGTAACACCGACTGCCGCCGTAGCCGTTCCGTCGCCTCCCCATCGAACCCCTGGCCCTGTTGTAACTGTTCGTAAGCGTCGGGATGGTCACGAATCCACTGCTCCACCGCCTGACGGAGGAGGCGATGGCTTTGGTTGGGGCTAATCAACGTCATCCGGGTTAGATCCAGCCCAGAGGCTTCGGGATGGCGGGAAGCAATATGGAGGGCCAAGCCGTGGAGGGTTTGCACCATAAAGCCGCCGCTGGGGAGATTTAACGCCCGCAGGTTAGCGCGAATTTTCTGCTTAATATTCGCCGCCGCCGATCGCGTAAACGTCACCACCACCAATTGCTGACCACTGTGGAGGCCAAAACGAGCAATGGCGATCGCCGCCCCCACCGCCATACTATAGGACTTCCCCGCCCCCGGCACTGCCGAAATCGCCAACCGGCCCCCCTGCCAATCCGCCAAAGCCTGCTGCCCCGGCCGCAACTGCGATCGGAGGGCTTGTAACGGTGGCGATAACAGGGGATCAGCCATTTGGGAAGTAGGAAGATGTAGGGGCGAAAGATTTTTCGCCCTGGACGGGGGGGCAAAAGATTTTTCACCCTGGACGGGGGGGCAAAAGATTTTTCACCCTGGACGGAGGGGCAAAAGATTTTTTGCCCCTACTGCTCTCGGCTCCTGTTGCCTAAGAAGTAGCCGCTGAATCCGCATCAGCGACGGTGTTTTCGCTGCTGGGGAGTTCTAGACAATAGCCCGCCCCGTAAACCGTTTTGATATAGCAGGGATGGCGGGGATCCGGTTCGATTTTGGTGCGGAGGTGGCGGATATGGACGCGGATCGTCTCAATATCATCATCGGGATCATAGCCCCACACCTCCTTGAGGATTTCACTGGGGGAAACCGTTTGGCCGTGGCGTTGCAGCAGGCAATGGAGCAGTTCAAACTCCAAATGGGTCAGCTTCACCGTGTTGTTAAACCAAACCGCCTCAAACCGTTCAGGAATCAGCGTCAGGGGGCCATAGTTGAGAATTTCCGAATGTTTCGCCGCCTGGGGAATGCGATCGGTGCGGCGCAGCAAAGCCCGGACGCGAGCCAACATTTCCTCCAGTTCAAAGGGCTTCGTCAGATAGTCATCGGCTCCCGCGTTAAAACCCCCCACTTTATCCTGGGTCTGATCCAGAGCGGTGAGCATGACAACGGGAATGTCAGTGGTGCGGGGATCGCGGCGTAGCCGTTGACAGACGGTAAAGCCGTCTACCTTCGGGAGCATGAGGTCAAGCAGAATCAAATCCGGTTGGAGTTGAACAGCCAGGGCTTGGCCTTTAATACCGTCACTGGCGAGATTGACATCATAGCCAGCCATCTCCAAGTTAATGGAGACCAGTTCGGAAATTGCGGGATCATCATCAATAACCAGGATTCGGGGCATGACCTACGGGAACATCGATAGGGATTTATTACAGTTCACTAAGAACTGTAGAGTTAAATGAATGGATGTTCTGATTATACGCGCTAATCCTCCATCTGCTCGAATCGGGCCGGGGATTTGTGGGCCTATGGTGGGGATAGGATCGGTAAAGGGCGATCGCCCCCAGGATTTTAAACCAGAATCCGGCCCCCATCCGGAGATTCTTGCCTCGGATCTCGATCCAGCCCTCAGCATCTGCCCAAAAAACTTAAAAAATTCTGGATGTGACTGAGATCACCCCGTACAATAGAATGGTGTTGAGCTGTCTCCCTCCTCACAGTTTTCCCCATCATCCATTTCGCTATTCGTTGGCCGACGCTTTTTAGATCTGTCCCTCCCACTCCCCTTTAATGGCCGAGTTCACTTCTTTCCCTTTACCAGATACTGCGGATATTTTGATTGTGGATGACACCCCCCACAATCTACGGTTGCTCTCATCCATGCTGATGCGTAAGGGTTATAAGGTTCGCAGCGTCCTCAGTGGTGAGATGGCCCTCAAGGCCTCCCAAGTTTCGCCGCCAGATTTGGTGCTGCTGGATATTAATATGCCTCGGATGGATGGTTATGAAGTCTGTCAACGCCTCAAGGACAGCGAAGTCACCCAACATATTCCCGTGATTTTTATTAGTGCCCTCAGTGATGTGGTGGATAAGGTGAAGGCCTTTGGGGTGGGGGGTGCGGATTATATTTCTAAGCCGTTTCAGTTTGCCGAGGTGCTGGTGCGGGTGGAGCACCAGTTGCATTTGCTCTATTTGCGTCGGGCATTGGAGGATCAAAACAAACGGTTAGAACAGGAGATTCGCGATCGCATCCTGGTGGAAAAAGCCCTCCAAGCCTCAGAGGCGGAACTGATGGCCCTGTTTGCCGCCATGAATGACATGATCCTGGTGTTTAACGGGGAGGGGGTCTGTCAAAAGGTCGCCCCCACCAAATTTAACCACGACCGCTTCACCGCCAACCATGCTCAAAATTCCTACTCCTTAGCGGATTTTGTCAACCCGGATCAGGTGGATGAATACCTAGCGACGATTCGGACGGTTTTAAGCAGCCAGCAAACAACGACCATTGAATACGCCTTTAATTCTGCCCGGTTACTCCTGGGGGAAAGTCAGGCCCTGAATCCATCGGAAACCACGCCAAGCACCCGCTGGTTTTCCGCCAATATTTCCCCCCTCTCCCAGGATTTGGTGATTTGGGTGGCGCGGGATATCACGGCGAGTAAGGAGGCGGAAGTGGCTCTCCGGGAGGAAAAAGCCCGCTCTGAGCAATTGCTGCTCAATATTCTCCCCGCCCCCATTGCCCAACGACTGAAGAACCAAACCCATACCATCGCTGATAGTTTTGACAATGTGACGGTGATTTTTGCGGATTTGGTCAATTTCACCCAACTTTCAACGGAACTCTCTTCAACGGAGTTGGTGGAAATTCTCAATACGATTTTTTCTGAGTTTGACTACCTGGCGGCCCGCCATGGTTTGGAAAAAATCAAAACCATTGGGGATGCCTATATGGCGGTGGCGGGGTTGCCCAATCTCTGCGATGACCACGCGGCGCGGGTGGCGCGGATGTCGTTGGATTTGCTGGATTATGTGGATCAGTTCAATGCGGAAACGGGCCAGAATTTTGCCCTACGCATTGGCTTAAATACCGGGCCGGTGGTGGCGGGGGTGATTGGTGTCACCAAGTTTGGCTATGATTTGTGGGGGGATACGGTGAATGTGGCCTCTCGGATGGAATCCCAGGGGCAAGCGGGGCAAATTCAAGTCACCCAAGCCACCTATGAGCATCTCCGCCATGAGTTTCATCTGGAGCCACGGGGGGAAATTGCCGTTAAGGGGAAGGGGAATATGCATACCTATTGGTTGAGGCGATCGCCAGGGGAGTAGGAAGTAGGAAGTGAGAAGTGGGAAGTGGGGAGTTCATGGGGGGCGAAAATTTTTTCGTCCCTCCAGTAGTTCAGGCTGATCCCCTGGGGCTTTAAAGGTTTAAATGCTGCTGGGCTGCTTCAATGATCGGCTCCATATCGAAATTGTCGTTGTGGTATTGGAGGATTTTTTGTAAATTTGCCTGTTCTGGGGGAATCTCCGCAATCAGTTGATTCACTTGGGTGTCATAGCAGAGGATCGCGGCTTGGTAGAGGGCTTCGATCCAGTCCCTGGGCATTGCCTCTAAATCTGCCATCGTTAAGGTTTTGGGGGGAGGGGTGGCGATGTCCGGGGCCGTGATTTCGTATTCGTAGGTTAGCGCCAAAACATCCGCCAGTTTTTGGAAAAGCTCCCACTCTGGACAGGGCTTGCTGAGGAATTGATCACAACCCGCCTCGATCGCCTCGTTGCGGTCTTGGGGGAAAACACTGGCGGTGAGGGCAATGATCGGGGTGTAGGTGGTTGTGGCGCTCTCCTGATCCCGGATCTGACGGGTGGCGGCAAACCCATCGATTTCGGGCATTTGCAGATCCATGAGGATCACATCGGGGTGCTGGCTTTGCCATTGGGCGATCGCCTCCCCTCCCGTCGTTGCCTCCACCACCTCAAACCCCACCAGGGTTAAGAGTTGCACCAAAAACAGCCGATTGGCCTCATGGTCATCTGCCACCAACACCTTCACTGCTGGCTGTCCTGGGGCCAATCCCACCACCCGCTGGTTCATTTCCAGCATCTCCACGGGAGCAAGTTCTGTGGCCATCATCGGTAATACCACACAGAAAATGCTCCCTTGATTGGGGGTACTGGTGAGGGTGATTGTGCCTTGGAGTAATTCCACAAACCGCTGGGTAATCGTCAATCCCAAACCGGTACCATCGGGGTTCATCGTCCCCGCTTGGGTCTGCTCAAAGGCCTCGAAAATTCGCTCTTGATCGACTAGATCGATGCCAATGCCCGTATCTTCCACACAAAACTGGATCCCATCAGGACTATTGATCGCCGCTTGTCGCGCCACCCGCAACGTCACCCCCCCCTGATCGGTGAACTTAATCGCATTGCCCACTAAATTCACCAAAATTTGCCGCACCTTGCCCCCATCCGTAAGCACAAAGGGGGGAATATCGGAGGCAAGCTCAACGGTGAAGGTGATCCCCTTACTGATCGCCCGTTGGTAGAGCAAACCATGCACCGAATCCACCAAATTGGGTAAATCAATGGGTTGAATATCCACCGTTAAACGGCCCGCTTCAATCTTGGAGAGATCCAAAATATCGTTGATCAGGGCAAGGAGATGATCACCACTGCGGAGAATCGTTTGTAAGTTGATAAAATTTTGCGGGTCAAGATTCCCATCCCGCTCCATCACCTGCGCAAAGCCTAAAATCGCATTGAGGGGGGTGCGCAATTCATGGCTCATATTGGCGAGAAAACTACTTTTGGCCACATTGGCAGCTTCGGCGGCTTCCTTCGCTTGCTTCAGTTCCAATTCAACCTGTTTCTGCTGGGTCACATCCCGAACAATCACCAGAGTTTGATCATCAAGCACCGGCACGATCCGCGCCTCTTGATACCGCAGTTCTCCCTGAATTGCCAAGGTATATTCATAGGATTGTACTTCCCCCGTATCCAGGGCTTGGGCCACCAATTGCAACCGTTGCGCCGCTACCTTGGGGGGGAGGGTGTCGCGGATATTGCCCCCAATCATCACTGAATCCGGTTTATAAAGGGCGTTAACATCATGGGCGAAGATATTCAACCGCTCCCCCTGACGATTGATTTGGATCAAAATATCAGGGATGGCTTGGAGGAGAGCGCGATTGGTGGCTTCACTGCGGCGGAGGGCTTCTTCTGCATTTTTTCGTTCGGTGAGGTCCCGCACAACAATCAGCACTTCATCCTGACGCAAAGGCACAATCCGCACTTCTCGCCAGAGCTTTTTGTCACCAAACTCTAAGGGATATTCATAATGTTGCATTTCCCCGGTGGTTAAGGCTTGCTGTGCTGTCGCCAACTGTCGCTCCGCTGCTGTTGGTGGCAAGATTTCCCGTAAATTGCGGCCGACCATTTCAGCAGCGGGTTTAATGCTCTCGAAATAGGGGGCACAATGGACTTCAAGACAGAAACCATCTTGGCGCATCCGGATCAGGAGATCGGGGAGGGCTTCGATAATGGCGCGGGTTTTGGCTTCACTTTCCTGAAGGGCTAATTCCGCCTGTTTGCGATCGCTAATATCCCGAATAATCAACAAGGCCCGGTCTTTACGGTAGGGAATCACCCGCACCTCTTCATATTGCACCCGATCTCCAACGGTAAATTCCTGCTCAAACTGTTGAACTGTTTGGGTTTCAAGGGCGGCATGAATGGCATTGAGATGTCTCTGGGCGATCGCAGGAGGCAAGAGATCCGTAACCGTCTTTGTCACCAATTCCTCATCTGAAATATGGGAAACCAAATCTAAGGTATAGGAGGAGCTAAACCGGCTAATATAGCGGCCTTTGGCATCCATAAAGACCATTAAGTCTGGGATCGCATCCAGCATCATTTGATTGCGGGTTTCGCTCTGGCGTAGGGCTAACTCCATTTGCTTGCGATCGCTCACATCCAAAACTAGCCCGTGCCAATGAATCGAGCCATCGGATTCTCGATGGGGGGTGGAATTTCCCAATAACCACAACACCTCACCAGAGGGCAGAAGATGCCGCCATTCATGGTTAAAGTGGCTGAGATTGGCAATGGAGTCAGTTATCTTTTCCTGATAGCCGGGTAAATCCTCTGGATGTATCCGGGCCAACAGTATCGAACTATCCGCTAAGACCTGCTCCGGTGTCACACCAAACATCGTTTCACAGCCCGGACTGGCGTACAAAAAGCGAAACTCATCCCCCAATTGAGCCAGGGTGTAAAGCATTCCCGGTATATTCTCAGTCAGCGATTGAAGCCGTTGTCGGATTGCCTCCAGTTCCAGTTCAGCCTCCTTGATGGCCGTTACATCGGTGATAATGCCATGCCACACCAGAGAGCCATCGGGCTGTTGACTGGGTTGCGATCGCCCCTGTAACCACTTAACCTGACCGCTGGGGGTACGGATGCGATGCTCTGAAGTCCAAGGTTCTCCGGTTTGCGCCGAGGCCAGAATCGAAGCCTGAAGATGGGGGAGATCCTCCGGCAACACCATCGCAAACAAGCGGTTCACATCCGCATAGGCTTCCGCCACAGAGATCTCATAAATTGGCTCCACCCCTTGACTAATAAAGGAGAGATAATCCGGCTCCTGCTCCCGGTAGTGATAGCGGTAAACCACCCCTGGAATGGCATCAGTAATTTCTCGCATTTTTCGCTCACTCTCCTGGAGAGCCAGTTCCATCAGCTTGCGATCGCTAATATCCTGAACCTGCGTCACATAATACAGCGGTTGATGGCGATAATCCCGCAACAACGCCACATTTAACAGCACCCAGATAATATTTCCCTGTTTAGTAACATAGCGTTTTTCCAACTGATAACTAGGAATTGACTCCCGTAACAGGCGATGACGTTGGTTATAGTTAATCTTGAGATCCTCTGGATGCGTGACATCTAAAAACGTCAACGCCTCCAACTCTTGAGCCGTATAGCCCAACATTTCACAAAGTTTCGGATTTACCTTGAGAAAACGATTATCCAGGCTAATAATCGCCATGCCAATCCCGGCATTATCAAAGGCCCCGCGAAACTGCTCTTCTTTCTCCAACAAAGACAGTTCCTGCTGTTGCCGGTAGATCAGCCCCGCAAAAAGTTCCCCAATCATCCGCAGACCATGAACCGTTTGGCTCGGCCAGGTTTGCTGCTCCCGCACCACATCAAACCCCACAAACCCCACCCATT
>RECT01000099.1 GCA_007693875.1 Spirulina sp. DLM2.Bin59 | reverse complement strand
ATCCGGAACCCCCCTTGAAAAGGGGGGCAGGGGGGATCCTCCCCTAAGCCGGTTGGCCAAATTGCCGTTGATAGATTTCCTCTTCTTTCCCCGCTTCCACCTTGATATCCGAACGGGGATAGGCACTACAGAGCAAAACATAGCCCTCCCCTTGGAGTTCGCTGGAAACCCCCATGGCATCGGGCTGCTCCACTGTGCCGCTGATCAGCTTGCCCGCGCAGGTGGTGCAAACCCCCGCAAGGCAGGAATGGGGCAAATCCGCATTAGCATCAAGGGCCGCCTCAAGAATATTTTGGTCTTCGGCAACTTGTAGCGTCGTGACGTTGCCTGCGTAGTGAATTTCAACGGTGTAGGTATTGGCCATGGGTTCAGGGTGTTAAAGATTGCCACAGTTTGCCATGATACCAAGGAATCGCCCCCCTTAGGATTTGCGATCGCGGTGGGGGATGGAAATGAGGAAATAGCTAAAGGAGAGTAGAACAACGGTAATGGCGATCGCCACCAAATTATTGGCGGGATATTTCTCCATATCGAAAATGATCACTTTCCGCGCAATGGCAATAATCGCCGTCACGATTACCAATTCCAACTGAATCACATGATTTTTTAAATAGGCGGTGATATTCTCCAGTAACTCCAGGGCAATCAGCACATTTAAAAATAACCCGAAGGCATCAAAAAGGCGCGATCGCAGCGGATCTTCAGAGGGGGTAAACAGTTCTTGGAGTAGAAAAACAGCGATATCGTAAAGGGCAAAGAAGATCAAGGCAATCATAAACAGGGAAAGAATTTTAGAAACCAAACTTTCCACAAACTTTAAAAACACCAAAAACTCGGTGTTGTTGCCCAGAAGTTTAAACAACCAAACGCCAATCCGCCGCAGAGAACGCATTTATTTCATGCCCAAAGGTTTTATACCCAAAAAGGGGCGAAACAGGTTTCGCCCCTACGATGATTAAATTCAGCACAGCCACAATTGTGGAGTGGGATTAAAGGGCGTTGGCCCCTGCCACCACTTCCGAAAGCTCTTGGGTAATGGCCGCCTGCCGCGCTTTGTTGTAGGACAACGTCAGGGACTTCACCAGATCGCTGGCGTTATCGCTGGCATTGTTCATCGCCGTCATCCGAGAAGCCAATTCACTGGCGGCGGATTCCTGTAGACCCCGTAACAATTGGTTGTTGAGGTACAGCGGCAGCAGTGCTTCTAAAATTTGGGTGGGATCTTGCTCGAAGATCATGTCCCGAGGGAAATCCTCCGATTGATCCTCAACCGTTTGCCGCTCCACCTCAAAATGACCCCCCTTGGAGGTGAGATGAAAAATCTCATCATTTTGAGTTTCTAGGCCCTGGGGAGAGAGGGGCAGCAACGTCTGCACCACCGGCCGCGAACTGATCAACGACACAAATTTCGTATAGATCAATTCCACCCGATCCACCGTGTCCGAGAGGAACAAAGAGAGGAGATAATCAGCAATCCCCGAGGCTTCATCGGCGGTGGGGATTTGGTTTAAACCGATGTAGGTTTGGGAGATGGGGGCTTTGCGCCGCTCGTAGTATTGGGCAACTTTGCGGCCCACGAGGATCAGCTTGTAGTCATAGCCATCGGCTTGGAGTTCTTTGATCCGCGTTTCTGCTTGTTTAATCACGTTGGTGTTATAACCACCGCAGAGACCGCGATCGCCCGATATCACCAATAACCCAACGGTTTTTACTTCCCGCTCCTTGAGCAGGGCCAGATCAACATCTTCAAACTTCAAACGATTTTGTAAGCCATAAAGCACCTGGGCCAAGCACTTGGCGAAGGGGCGGGTGGCGTTCACCTGCTCCTGGGCGCGGCGCACCTTGGCCGCTGCCACCAGGCGCATTGCTTCGGTAATTTTTCTGGTATTTTTGACCGACTGAATGCGATCGCGAATTGATTTTAAGTTAGCCATGGGGATTTATCTCAAGATTGCAAAGGAATCAGAGCCAGGGGGCAACCCCTGACCCTGCGATCGCCAAAATTAGGCAGAAACCATAAAGGTTTGCTTGCATTCCTTAATGGCATCTTTGAGCATGGCCTCAGTATCATCGGCGAGTTTCTTCTCCGCCTTAACCTTGCTCATGAATTCCGTCTTGCTGGTCTTGAGATATTCCCGGAACGCTTGGGTAAATTCCGCCACTTTTTCAGCGGGGATATCATCCAGATAGCCATTAATCCCGGCATAGACCAATGCCACCTGCTCCGTCACCGACAGGGGAGAATATTGGGGCTGTTTGAGCATTTCCCGCAACCGTTGACCCCGTTGCAGTTGGGCTTGGGTGGCTTCATCCAAATCCGAAGCAAATTGCGAGAAGGCTTCCAATTCAGCAAACTGCGCCAGTTCCAGTTTCAACTTACCGGCCACCTGCTTCATGGCCTTGATTTGCGCCGCCGAACCCACCCGGGACACGGAGATCCCAGCGTTGATCGCCGGGCGGAAACCGGAGTTAAACAGGTCAGAGGAAAGGAAGATCTGCCCATCGGTGATGGAAATCACGTTGGTGGGAATGTAGGCGGAAACGTCCCCGGCTTGGGTTTCGATGATGGGCAGCGCGGTCATGCTACCGCCGCCGAGGTCATCGCTGAGTTTCGCCGCCCGCTCCAATAAACGGGAGTGGAGGTAGAACACATCCCCAGGATAGGCTTCCCGACCGGGCGGCCGACGCAGCAGCAGGGACATTTGCCGGTAGGCTTGGGCTTGCTTGGAAAGGTCATCGTAGATCACCAGCGTCGCCTTGCCTTTATACATGAAGTATTCCGCTAAGGCTGCACCGGTATAGGGGGCGAGGTATTGCAGCGTGGCGGGGTCACTGGCGTTGGCAGCTACAACAATCGTGTAGTCCATTGCGCCCCGTTCTTCCAGTTCACCCACCACTTGGGCAACGGTGGAGGCTTTTTGACCGATGGCAACATAGACGCAGATCACATCTTCGCCCTGTTGGTTAAGGATGGTATCCACAGCAACGGCGGTTTTGCCGGTTTGGCGATCGCCAATGATCAACTCCCGTTGACCCCGACCCACCGGAATCATCGCATCAATGGCGGTAATCCCCGTTTGCATCGGCTCATAAACAGAGCGACGGTCAATGATCCCCGGTGCCATAGATTCAATCAGGCGAGTTTCGGTGGTGTGGATATCGCCTTTGCCGTCAATGGGTTGACCGAGGGCATCCACCACACGACCCGTCATCGCGTCGCCGACGGGAATTTGGGCAATTTTGCCGGTGGCTTTGACGGTACTGCCCTCTTGAATGCCCAAACCAGCACCCATCAACACAACCCCGACGTTATCTTCTTCGAGGTTGAGGGCGATCCCTACGGTGCCGTCTTCAAATTCCACCAATTCCCCTGACATGGCCGTTTGTAGGCCATAGACGCGGGCAATGCCATCCCCAACCTGAAGTACAGTCCCGACATTAGAGACTTGGACATCTTGGTCATAGGATTCAATCTGCTGACGAATAATGTTGCTAATTTCGTCGGGTCTGATACTAACCATAGCGTTTGTTGTAAATCGTGTGTGTGAACAAAGGGGTAAAATTAGGCGTTCAACTGCATACCAATGCGGCGCAGTTGACCCTGTAAGCTGGCATCTAAAACCTGGGAGCCAACCCGAATAATCACGCCGCCCAAAATGCTGGGATCGACGGTGATTTTCAGTTCAACCCCTTGGGCATTGGTGAAACTACGAACTTTCTGTTCGATGGCTTCCCGTTGGCTACCGGTGGGGTCTTGGCATACCGTGACTTCTGCTAAAGCGATCTGCTTTAATGCCCGCAACAGGTTGAGATACTCTTCAATGATTGTCGCTAAAAAGATAATGCGACGCTTATCCACCAACAGCATTAAGAAATGGCGTAATGCCGGATCACAGTCCCCCATGATCTGCCGCAAAACATCTTTCTTTTGCTCGTCGGCAACCACGGGGTTGGTGATTAAACTGGACAATTCCGCAGATTGAGCCAGTAAATCCCCCAAGCCCCGCAACTCATCGCCAAAATAGTCGGTGAGGTTACGGTCTTCGGCGAGGGACATTAAGGCTTGGGCATAGGGTTCAGCAATTTGGCTGCTCACTAAGGTTCCCGTCATGGCTATCCTCCCAATTGAGCAATGCAGCGATCGACGAAGCGTTCCTGCATATTATGGTCTTGTAGGCGGTCTTGGAGTTGGGCTTCAGCCCGTTCCAAGGCGATCGCCACTACCCGCTTGCGCAGTTCAGCCACAGCCCGCTCCTGTTCGGAGCTGACATCGGCGGCAGCAGCGGCTTTGATTTTTTCCACGTCCGCCTTGCCTTTGGCGAGAACCTCTTCCTTGGCCCGTTGGGCATTGGTTTGGGATTCGGCGCGAATCCGTTCGGCTTCCGCTTGGGCTTGGGCGAGTTTTTGTTGGGCTTCCGCTAGGGCAGCGGAGGCTTTCGTAGCGGCCTGCTCGGCTTCGGTAATGGCGGTTTCAATACCACTGCGGCGATCGCTCAACATTTTGCCGAGCACAGACCGACCGAAATAGATCAAAACGCCAATAATTATGACGAGGTTGAGTAAATTGGTTTCGAGAATATCTAAATTAAACCCAATACCCCCTTCAGTGGAGGCTAGGTATAAGCAAATCCCCATGATCTTTATTTGACCTTTCTTGACGCGCTGGGTGAGATTCGGTGTAGATTACACCAACTCCCGACCTAAGAGTTTTTCGAGAATTTGACGGGTGAGGCCATCGGCTTCAGCTTCCAGGCTTTGGAAGGCTTGGGTTTTTTGGTTCTCAATTTCTTGAGCCGCAGCTTCCCGCTCCTGTTGCACCTGTTGCTGGGCCGCTTGAATTTCAGCGGCAACGAGTTTTTGCCCCTCGTCTTGGGCCGCAGCAATCACCGCTTGAGCCTCTCGGCGCACAGCAATTAATTCCTGTTCATACTGTTGGGCAAGGGCTTTGGTTTTGGCCAACCGATCTTTGGCCCCTTGGCTCGTAGACCGAATATATTCGGCGCGATCGTCGATCGCCTTACCAATGGGTTTATAAAACAGCACATTGAGGATCACGACCAAGATTAAGAATTGAATCGCCATTAACGGCAATGTCGCATCAAAATCAAAAAGCCCGCCGCCCTCTTCCGCCGCCTCTGCCAGCAAAATTGTCCACTGTATCATTGTTCTGCTCTCTTGCTGAAACTAAGGTTCAGAGGGGAAAGGGTAGGGGCTAATCACCCACTACCCTTCACCCGCTCAATTATGCGAAGGGGTTAGCAAACAGCAGCACCAAAGCTACCACCAAACCGTAAATGGTCAGGGCTTCCATAAACGCCAAACTGAGCAGCAGTGTGCCTCGGATTTTGCCTTCCGCTTCCGGTTGACGGGCAATCCCTTCAACGGCTTGACCGGCAGCATTACCTTGACCAATCCCAGGGCCGATGGCAGCGAGGCCAACAGCTAAAGCAGCAGCGATAACGGAGGCAGCAGCAACTAAACTATCCATGATTTTCTTCCTTTGCCTAATTGAAACAACGACAAAAATTAACAACGTACCCACAATAACCGCCGGGCCAGCGGGGATGCAAAAATCCACAGATTAAACCGCTTGGGCGACTAATCGTGGTGCTCTTCACCACCGTGACCTTCGATCGCCTCACCAATGTAGGCAGCGGCCAGCGTGGCAAAAATCAAGGCTTGGATCGCACTTGTAAACAGCCCCAGAGCCATCACCGGCAGGGGAATAAACAAGGGAACCAGCAAGACCAGCACGGCCACCACCAATTCATCCGCGAGAATATTACCGAATAAACGGAAACTCAGGGAAAGCGGTTTGGTAAAGTCTTCGAGGATATTGATCGGCAGTAAAATCGGGGTAGGTTCAATATACTTGGTTAAGTACCCCAGCCCACGCTTTTTGAATCCTGCGTAGAAGTAAGCCAGCGAGGTCAACAACGCCAGAGCAACAGTGGTGTTGATGTCGTTGGTGGGCGCAGCTAGCTCACCAGCGGGTAAATGGAGCACCTTCCAGGGCATTAATGCGCCAGACCAGTTGGACACGAAAATGAACAAAAAGAGCGTGCCCACAAAGGGAACCCAGGGCCGATACTCTTTCTCGCCAATCTGGTTTTTCGCCAGATCTCGCAAGAATTCGAGCGCGTATTCCATGAGGTTCTGTACCCCACTTGGTACCCTTTGAATGCTGCGAGTGGCTGCGATCGAAATGAGCACCAAGAGGGCAATGACAAACCAAGAGGCCAAGAAAACTTGACCGTGAACCTTGATGCTGCCAATTTCCCAGTAAAAGTGTTTACCAACTTCGAGTTCAGCTAAAGGGAAGAAGGAGAGACCCTTCAAACCAGTGAGAATTTCCATTGGGCGTTAATTTCCCCAACTTTTTAAGGACAAACTAGGATGGTTGTTATCCCCAGACCAGTGCCATCGTCATCGGGGTGAAGCCGACCCAAGGGTAGACTGCACGACGTAGATAATAATGGCGGCTTTGTAGGTGATAAATCCTAGAAATATGGGCACAATATGCAGTTGTTGCCATTGGGTGGCGAGTACGATTAACCCAATAAACAGGGCTAACCGACCGGAGCCGACGCGCTTCTGCTGGACACCAATCCGCTCCACATCGCGGGCGAGCATTCTGAGATAAACCACCCCCACCAAGGCCCCAATTAAATAATTGAGAGCTATATTGAGGGAATAGGCGATCCAAGTTGAGACAAACGCAATTAGGGTAATGGCGATCGTCACCAGCAGCAGAGCCTGCTTAAGCTGGTAATAGTCCTGCATGGCAGCAATGGACGCTTGGCTCGGCGGCTCAGAAGCAGCGGATGGAGCTTCGGGCGGTGCATTCAGGTTCGACTCGTTCACCATTTGGCTCTGTCATGGGTTTACAGCCACAATCACGGTGCTGAGGGAGGCTAAGAATCTTTGGGGTCCGCAGGGAGCGAGCCGGTGGATTCAGCCATTGACAGCAGGTGAAAGATGGGCTGTATGTGCCGATTTTCATCTGATGGCCCGGATGTTCCGAGCCAAGTGAAATCTTATCACGGTGGGGGATCAATTCCTGAAAATTTGTTGATTCCCTGGGGATCCCCCCGGCCCCCCTAAAAAAGGGGGGTATTTTTGATCTCAAACTTTGATCTCAAACTAAGTAGGGTGGGCACCGCCCACCTCCCCGCCCACCCAATTTCATCCAGGTAATGTCACCTTAAGGGGTGGCCAGGACAATCAACCATCGTTGCCAGAGGTGGCGGATGGTGGCCAGGTCTACGCCGGTTTGAGCAACGATCGCCCCCACTGTTCTCACCCCATCGCAGGCGGATAGGGTGGCAAATTCAGGATCGCTCAACTGTACCAATTCATAATCATGGTTAAAGAGGCTGTGGCTCGGCCAACCATGAAGGCAGGGGTGGAGGCGGGGAATCGCGGTTAACAAAGCCCCATCCTCTGACCAATCCCACCGCTTCAGGGGGGGACGAGCCAGGAAAAATTCATAATGGGTGACGGCTTTGGGATCGAGGTTTTCGATCAGTTGGTAGCGATCGCGCTCCCCTAACCCTTTAGCCCGCTCCATTAATTGGGGCGAATTTCCCAGCAACCGCTCCAGTTGCCAAAATTGCGGATTAGAAAACCCGACAAACTCCAACCCAGAGGCATCAATAAATTCAAACAGCGTCGGGATTGTATAGTCCACTTCGCAGGGGTGAACGTACATATCCGCAAAACATTCATCCCGCTGATTTTCCCCCGCCCACCGTTCCTGCTCCCGTTGCACTAAGGGATTATCAGCGGGCAGCGTCGCAAACAGTTCCCGCCCCACCACTACGCCATCCTGGTAGTTCCCCCGTTGTTCCCCTTGGAGGAGGGCGATCGCCTTCTGCATCAATTGCACCTCCCAGCGACCCAAGGCCCCATAGACAAAAATATGCATTAACCCCCCAGGGGCCAACTTTTGGGCCAGGGATTGGATGCCAAGGATGGGGTCGGGTAAATGGTGCAGTACGCCCACAGAATTAATCAGGTCAAATTCCCCCGGCAATTGGGTGGCAACTTCCTCTAGGAACATTTGCCGAAACTCCACCCGCGTTGCCCCCGATCGCCGACACCGTTCCCGCGCCACCGCTAGAGCGCCCTCGCTTAAATCAATGGCAGTAACTTGGGCTTGGGGGTTTAAATGCACTAAATAATCGGTGGTGTTCCCCGTGCCACAACCTGCGTCCAGAATGCGAATATTGTCGCGATCGGGGGCGCGGCCGGTACAAAAACTATGGGCCGCCGTCCAACTCCACCGCCAGTTATAGCCAGGGGGGGGCGCATCGGAGAGGGGATC
>RECT01000103.1 GCA_007693875.1 Spirulina sp. DLM2.Bin59 | reverse complement strand
ACCAACGGAGCCATTGCCCCATCACGCCATCATAGGCTCCCTGCCAAACCCCCAAACCTAAACCGAGGCGGTCTAACCACAATTTCGGCTCTGGTAAATCCAAGGGCTGATAACGTCCCCCCGTTAACTCAAAAGCCCGCAACGTACAGGTGTAGCGATCGTAAATCACATAGTAGGGAATCTGCAAAATCTGCTCATAAACCTGCCATTTCGTCGGGGGCCGGTCTACACTACGCAGGGTTTGGCCTAAATCCTCCGCTTCCGTACCCGGAGAAAGCAACTCCACCACCACAAAGGGCATTACCCCTTCCTGCCACACCACATAACTCAACCGCAACGCCTCTTGACGCTCCACCCGATTCGCCCCAATCACCAGAAACCAGTCCGGGCGTTTATGCCAAAGGGGATGGCGGGGATCATAGTAGAGATTCAAATCTTGGGCCGTGAAACAATCCTCACGGGGTACAGCGGTGGGGCGACAGGTTAAGCTGAGGAGCGTCGGCTGGAAAGCGTGGAATTCGTCAGGCAAACCGGGTTCCTCCGGATCTTCGCTGGGGAGGTCGTACATCGTCGGCAGGGGATGCTGCCAACGATAGGGGAAAGGGTCTTGAACCATGGGGATCGGCCCTCAATCAAGAACAAGCTTATTATATCGAAGATGCCGAGCTGCCGCCCACAGTGGATCCTGTTACGCCCCGGTTGAGCAAACGGGGGCTTTACGCTTCAGTTCCGTAATGGTAGGGGGTGCAGGCGTAGAAGAGACCGCCCACAAACCCAAAGGCAGCGGCGATGACAAAACTGCCATTGAGGGCATGGCCATCGCCAAAGGTTGCTAAAAAATCGACGACAAAGTTGGAGGCTTGATAGCCAATGGTGGTGAGGCCTGGTAACCAATGAACCACCGTTAAACTCCCCAACAGGCTGCCAATCAATAGCAGGGGCAGGGTAAAGCTGAAGAGGGCTGTCAAGAGGAACGATTGGATCTGTTGCAGGGAAAAACGCATGGCTAAACTCCTAATTCCGGATTGTTGAGGGGGAAGTGCCTTAAACGCTATCCGCCTGAGCAATGGGTTCTTGGTGAGAACTTGACTAACACGATAAAGGGCTCACTGCCAATCTGGGGGATTGTTGCGCAAATCTTAAAACTTTATTAAATTTGTTCGTAAAGTTAACAAAATCTGCACCGGATTTCCGGATCGCTCACGAAGAATAGGGGTGGGAGCGGGAAATTGTGATGCGATCGCTCAGTTGGATTAACGTTTGATTGAGTTTTGTGTCTTTTTGTCGCAGTTGGGCAATTTTGTCGCAGCTATAAAGAACTGTTGTATGATCCTTGCCGCCAAACTCCTCACCAATGCGGGGCAGGCTCAAGTTGGTATGTTGACGCATTAGATACATTCCCACTTGGCGGGCTTGACTAATCTCCCGGCGGCGAGAATTGCTTTTCAGCAACTCAATGGAGACATCAAAGAGGGTGGCGATCGCCTCTAAAATCGCCTCTGGTGTGGCCGCCACCTTTTCCACGGGGGGATTGAGCATCGGGCCAATATGCTCCACCGTCATCGGTAGGCCGGAAATCGAGGTATAGGCGATCGTCCGAATCAATGCCCCCTCCAGTTCCCGAATATTCGAGGTGTAGTGGGTGGCGAGATATTCCTTCACCGCCCGGGGGAGCCGGACATTTTCATCATCCGCCTTCTTCTCCAGAATCGCCATCCGCGTTTCAAAATCCGGAGCCTGGACATCGGCAATCAGCCCCATGGAAAACCGGGAACAGAGCCGCTCCTGAAGGCGAGGGATCTGGTTAGGGGGGCGATCGGCCGCCAACACCACCTGTTTACCGGACTCGTGGAGGGTATTAAAGGTATAGAAAAACTCCTCCTGGGTGTATTCCTTGCCCTCAATAAACTGAATATCATCAATCATCAGGACATCCGCCGCCCGGTAATGCTCCCGAAACTCCTCCATACTGTCCTGACGGATTGCTGTGATCAGATCATTGGTGAATTTTTCCGTCGAGACGTAAAACACCTGGGTTTGGGGTTCAATCTCCAGACGATAATTACCGATCGCCTGCATTAGGTGCGTTTTTCCCAACCCCACCCCCCCACAAAGGAACAGCGGGTTAAACTCCCGCCCCGGCGATTCCGCCACCGCCAAGGCCGCCGCGTGGGCCATGCGATTATTCGCCCCCACCACAAACCGGGAAAAGATGTATTTACGATTAAAGGGCGTTTCCGTGGGCCGTTGGGGGTCATCCTGTGCGCTGCTCCCCAATGGGGATCCTTCCAGATGCCAGCTTTGATCCCGCATTTCCCCCTGGGCCGTCGTGATCTGTAACTCCAAGGGATGGCCGAGAATTTCGATAATCACTTCGCCAATGGGTTGTAGGTAGTGCTTTTGCAGCCAATTACAGGCAAACAGGTTCGGAGCCTCCAGCACTAAACTATGCTCCGTCAAAGCCTTAGCTTGAGTAGGTTTCACCCAAGTTTCAAAGGTAGGACGGGTCAAACGATATTCCAAACGGGTCAAAACCTCGTGCCACAGTTGTTCAGGAGCCATGGAAATCTAGGAGCAGAGCATGGGAGGATGAGCCTTGTATCTTATCCCGATTGCCAACGGCATGGCTAACGCATCCCCAGATCCCGAGGCGATCGCCTCCATCGCCAGTGTTTAGAATGGAGAGACAAACCGGTTGCCCTCTGCCATTGCCACAATCTGACTCGCTCAGGATTCCTGTACCCAGCCCATTTTGTATTGTTGCCCTTGATTTTTCGGCCATGCACCACGACAATATCACCCACTACGCTGACCTCCTTGCTGCCCTAGGGACTCCCGCCCGTCTGACGATTGTGCGGCTGTTGGTTAAAAAATATCCCCATGCCCTCACAGCCACAGAAATCCAGGCTCGGCTGAAGATCCCTGCGCCAATTTTGCATCAACATCTCAACAAACTCTGTCAACAGGGTGTGCTTCATCGTAGCGAAGCACCCGTTAGCTATAGCGTTGATGTCAATTTATTGGAAGATTTATTGGCTTTTTTCTATGCGGAATGTTGTGTACGGCAGCGGGTAATTGATTGGGGTCGGGTCAATGATAAAAAAGAGCAATGGTTAACGGCTTCAGAGGTGGCTACCGTTGAACAAGAAAGCCTCGAAAACTTTATTGATGCTGCCATTTATGACCGGTTAGGGGGTAAGGTGCTCCAGGCTTTGCTCCTGGCTCAATCGGAGGCGATTCGCACTAACTATAGTGCCATTGGAGCGGAACATTTGCTATTGGGTTTGATCTTGGAGGGGAGCGGCCTGGCAACCCATCACCTCAAGGAATGGGGATTGACGGCAATCCAGATCCGGGAAGCCATTGGCAACCCCACGGGGCAGGAATCGCCCCATGATATTCCTTTCAGTGAGGAAGCGACGGCGATTCTAAACTCGGCGCTGGTTGTGGCTAATGAATCTGGGGCAATTTTGATCAATACTGAGCATATTTTGTTGGGGTTTTTGTTGGCATGGCAAAAGACGATCGCCCAAAATCAACCGCCTTCTTTGATCTGCCAAATGTTTCAACGGTTAACGGTACCGCCGGAGGTAATGATTCAAACGATGCGGGAAAACCTCAACTAGCCTTTTGGCCATGAGAGAAAGGGAAGGGAAGACAATAATCTCCCTCCCCAACAGTAATTTTATGGACACTAAAATCACTGACTGAAGTTTCTACCGATCTGACTGAAACCGGGACGGCGAAGTGGTCAAGCCTATCACCGGAGCTCAAACAATCCTGACTTGAATTGCTGCTCTATTGGTTTCTTCAGGCGTAATGGTGGTTTTTATGCAAAGTTTCCCAAAAAACAATTGATATTGTTATATTTTCGTTACATTTGCGGCCAAGGGGTGGGGGTTGGGGCGATCGCTCCCCCATTACAATCGCTGCCGGAACCACCGCAACCCCGCCAAAACCAGGACAGACCCAAGGATTGTCCCCGGTTCGGGAACGGCAACGGGTTCCTGGTGGGGATGCGCCCCAGGCCCTGGGTTAGGGATGGGAGCGGCAATTTCAACCCCCAGGGGGGTAAAGAGCGAAATTCTCCTTAAGTTGTGCCCAGCGCCAGTAAAGTTTGTTGAGATTCCCAAGGTATTAAACGAACCCTGACCAATGGTGATGGGGGTAGGCCCGGCATCAAAGAGATAGGCGCTATAACCCAACAATGTGGCCACACTCACCACAAACCAATCCTGCACAGGGAAGGCGATCGCCCAATGGCCCTGGGGTTGGTTCACCGTGGCGCTAATGGCGGCCTCGGGGGTGTTGGATTGGCCGATGAACTCCCAGGCCACGTTACTGCCAGTAAAATCCTCAAAAAGCCCGCGATTCAACCAATTTAAGAGGGGTTGATGGAGGGCGAGATCATTGCCAATATTGGCCCCGGCACAGGCCAGGGGCTGATGGAGGGTTGTATTGCTCTGGAAGGTAACAGCCCCCACATTGCAAGGCGGTAATACTTCCGGGGGCCCTGACACCAAAACTTGAGCGTTCACCGATTGAACCGTTCCCCCCAACAGGGTGGCGATCGCCATACCCACCATCATCGGCAGAGTCAGGGGGGCGTTGCTATTAAGGTTTAAGATATTCATGATTGTAGCTGTGATGTGAGCAAAGTCCGTAGAATTACCCTTACTCGTTTGTCGATCTTACCCTCTATCTTGAGAAAATATTTCGATACAGCAATTCTAGCCTTAGATTATCATGCAAAAAAAGAGCCGCTCTTGCAGCCCATTAAACCCTAACCCTTGTGATGACGGCATTGCCCCAGCCCTTAACGATTACGCTGCTTGTCCATGATCTCTCCAGTCGTGGCGCGGCGCGGTGGGCCGCGAGTCGCCCTTTTTTGCTCTACCATGCCCTCACCGCTTTGGGTTATCAGGTCGAAATTTTGGGGTTTAACTTTGGGGGGGAACCACCGGGGAAGGAAATCGCCCAACAATTCCCCCTCACCATCTTACCGGGGGCCAAACTGCCCCAATTTTTCCGCAATGCCCAAGCCCTCCGCCGCCACATTCACGGCGATATCCTCTACCCCCTGCGGCCGCACCTTTCCAGTTTGGGGATTGCCCTCTGGCATCGTTGGCACACCGGTAAGCCTGTGATCCTCGATATTGATGATTGGGTTTTAGGGTGGCATGGGGGGGATACACTGCAATATCCCACCAGCCTCAAACAACTGGCGCGGGATATCCTCAAACCCGATGGGGCATTGCGGGATCTAGAACATCCCCTCTATCTCCGTTGGGGGGAACGGTTGGTAAAACGGGCGGATGCAGTGACGATCCATAGCCAGTTTTTGCAAGACCGTTTCGGCGGGGCCTATGTCCCCAATGGTAAGGATACCGACCGGTTTGATCCCCAAAAGTGCGATCGCCTCGCCAGCCGTCAACGCTACGGCCTCGAACCCTACCGGGTGTTGATGTTTCCCGGTGCGCCCCGCCCCTATAAAGGTCTTGAAGATGTTTTGACGGCGTTGGATCATTTACATCAAAGTGATCTGCGCCTCGTCATCGTCGGCGGTAGCCCCTACGATGACTATGATCAAGAACTGCACCGCCGTTGGGGACGGTGGCTGATCCAGTTGCCCATCCAACCCGCCGCCGCCATGCCGGAAATTGTTGCCGCCGCTGATATCATTGTGATTCCCCAACGGGATACCCCCGTCACCCGTGCTCAATTTCCGCTAAAGTTAACCGATGGGATGGCCATGGCCAAACCCATCATTGCCACTCAAGTGGGGGATATGCCAAAACTATTGGGAGATACCGGATTTTTAGTAGAACCGCTTGATCCAGAGGCGATCGCCCGCAAAATTACCTGGATTTTTGACCACCCCGACGAAGCGGCAGCGACGGGTCAACGGGCAAGACAACGTTGTATTGAACAGTATAGTTTTGCCGCCATGGCCCGAAACCTCGCCACTGTCTTAGCCCCATTCACCCCATAGATAAACCGGCAATGTTCTCAAAAATTGGCCCATTGACCACCGCTGATCTGCCCCATCCTTAGCTGAATTTTGGATTAAGAGATGTCTACCAATCGATTGCTACTTAGATTTGCGCTCAACTATCCAATGCTAATTTTTTGGACAGTTGTTTTGGGGTTTTCGGGAGCTTTATTTAATGGTGTGAGCACCGCTTTGGTTGTGCCTTTATTGTTGGGATTTTTAGGGCAGGATACAGGCCTATTGGAACAGGGGCCACCGGCATTGCAATCGGTGATGGCATTTTTTGAGCAATTTCCCGGTGAATGGAAATTCCTAGCGATGATTAGCGCGGTAATCCTGGCGATTATTTTGAAAAATGTCGCCACATACCTGACGGCGATCGTCTCTAACTATCTCTCCCAATCCCTGGTGAATGGGATGCGTTTACAAGGGGCCCAATTGCTCCTCAAGCTAGACCTAGACTATTTTTCTAAACAGAAAATTGGCAATATTGTCAACTACCTAAACAATGAAATCAGTCGCACAGCTAGTGCTGTCAAGATTGCGATCACGATGTTCACGACCATCATCACGGTGTCGGTGTTTGTCTGCCTTTTGGTATGGCTCTCCTGGCAACTGACCCTAGCGGCTGCCTGTTTATTGAGCCTAGTGCTCTTGGTGAATCAATGGTTTATTAACCGTGCCAAACAGTATGGGCGGATACTTTCCCTCAAATCCCAGGAGTATTCTAATAAGATTTTAGAAATTCTTACGGGAATTCGCCTGATCAAAAGTGTCAGCAATGAGGAGGAAGAATATCGCCACCTAGAGCGATTTATTCGCGAACGGGAACAGGCAGAATTTGCCTCCCAAAGTAACTATGCGATTATTTCCCCGATCAATGAGATTTCTGGGATTCTCACCATTTTAGGGATTGTGGTGATTGGCCGTTACCTTTTTATTGATCAGTTGGAATCGCTGTCAACAATCCTCTTGATCTATCTCGTCACCCTCTTTCGGTTGTTGCCCTTTGTGGGGAAATTAAACGGGGAACGGAGTAAGTTTGCCAATGTGGCCCCCAGTGCGGAAATTACCGCCCATTTTTTACGGGAAGATGACAAACCGATCATGCCTAAGGGAACGCGCCCCTATCGTAATTTGGAACAGGGGATTGAGTTTCAAGGGGTGAGTTTTCAATATCCCGCCTATGAAGACATGATTCTCAAGAATATTGATCTCTGGGTTCCCAAGGGGAAAACGACGGCCTTAGTGGGGGCATCGGGGGCGGGAAAATCAACGCTGGTGGATTTGGTGCCGCGCTTTTATGATCCCGTGGCGGGGCGGATTCTTGTGGATGGGGTGGACTTGCGGGAGTTTGACCTCCGGACATTGCGGCGGGCCATGGGGGTGGTGAGTCAGGATACCTTTTTGTTTAATAACTCGGTGCGCTATAACATCGCCTACGGCTTGGGGGATGTGTCCGATGCGGAGATTGCCACCGCTGCCCAGCGGGCCAATGCCTATGATTTCATCATGCACCTGCCCCAGGGGTTTGATACGGAAGTGGGCGATCGCGGTGTGATGCTTTCTGGGGGGCAACGGCAACGGCTGGCTATTGCCCGGGCCCTGCTGCGGGACCCGGATATTCTCATCCTTGATGAAGCCACCAGTGCCCTTGATACCGTTTCTGAGCAATTGGTACAGGATGCTATTGAGGAGTTATGCCGCGATCGCACCACTCTTGTCATTGCCCACCGCCTTTCGACGATCCGCCAAGCCCATCAAATTGTTGTCCTTGACCAGGGGCAGGTTGTGGAAATTGGCTCCCATGATGAACTCCTTGCCAAAGATGGCCACTACGCCAAACTCCATAATCTCCAATTCGGCAAACGCAAACACAAAAAAGTCACTCTCCCCACCAACGCTGCCCTGATCCGCGCCTCGATCCGCGCCTCCCACGAATTGCGCACCTGTCTTTCCTACGAAGTCCGTGCTCGGTTAAACGCAATGCTCGGTTCTCTGCAATTGGTGACGGATGATCTGGTGGACACGCCGGAGGAACGGCAGGAATTGATCGCGGAATCCTACGAAGCGGCTCTGGGGTTACTCAATACCCTCTCCTTCTTTGAAGATCATGGCGCAAGGTTTGAACGCTCTATCACCCCCCCCAGTTTTTTACCCCCCTCTTCAGGGTGAAAACTGCCCAACTCTCTGCCATCTATCCCTAATCAATGGTGCGTCAGCCGTTAAGCTACTTTTGTGCGCCTGGGTTAATTAATCTGACGCACCCTACGCGATGTCCTGACCCCTTTCGCTACTGATATATCAGTTAAAAAGACACCTGGGGCGGCGCTTGCATTTCTGGCGTTGCGCCTGCTAACAGTT
>RECT01000293.1 GCA_007693875.1 Spirulina sp. DLM2.Bin59 | reverse complement strand
CACCGTGGGGCGATGGTTGTGGGCAATGCCTAAAGCGGTGGAGAGCGTGCCATCAATGCCATTGGCCCCCCGGTTACAGTAGGGGCTGAAGCGGCGATCGCTCCCCGGCCAAAAAGCTTCCACATCCCGCACCGCCATACTATTAGCAATCACCACCGACGTTTGGGGGGGGAGATGGTGGGCGAGGAGCCAAGGGACTTTGGCGGCGATTAATGCCGTTGTTTTTGTAATTTGTTGATCTAAATGGCGGTGGGCTGCCGTGGCGAGAGCCTGCCAAGTTTGGCCATATTGGCGATCAACCGTAGCCCTAGGGGGCAAACCCAGGGCCTCAACGGTGGTGCGGAGATGGAGCGTGGGGCCTTGGAGGGGGTCGAAATTATCGGGGCGGGGATGGACAATCCAACGGCGGGGTTGGGTCGCCTCTAACCATTGCCGTAGAATTTTACTCGTTGGCAATGGCCCCAATTGAATCACCCCTTGGGGGGTGAGGCGGCCCGCAGTTTGAGGATCCCGCAGGATCAGATCGTAATTGCTAATCACCGGGCCGGTAATCCCTTGGTGATAGCGCAGGGGGGAAAGGCCATCGGCCAAAATGGGATAGCCCAAGGTTTGGGATAAACGGGCCACCGCACGACTGTAGGCCACCGGATCGGTGGGTTGGGCGAGGCCAGCAAGGATCACCCCTTGGGGAGGGAGATCGGCCGGGAGGGCCACAAGGGGGGCCGGCGGTGGGTTGTAGGGGCTGAGGGAGAAATCGAGATGCCAATGGCCGGCTTGATGGACTAGATCCGGCTCAAGCAGCGGCGCAAGGGGTTCCCGGAGGGGAATATTAAAATGCACCACACCGGGATCGGGAAATTGCGATCGCTCCCATCCATAGATGCCCATTTGTCGCCAATAGCGCACCACCCCCGGATCCGGTTCCGGTAGGGGCAATTCTGTTTGCCAGCGAGGATAAGTGCCAAAGAGTTTAAGTTGATCAATGGCTTGGCCCGCGTGGCAATGGCGCAATTCTGGGGGGCGATCGGCGGTGAGGATCACCAAAGGAATGCCCCGCGCCGTCGCTTCGATGACAGCGGGGTAAAAGTTGGCCCCCGCTGTGCCGGAGGTGCAGATCAGGATCACGGGACGGTGCGATCGCATCGCCATCCCCAAGGCGAAAAACCCCGCCGATCGCTCATCAATACAGGGAATCGCCAATAAATCGGGATGGGCAGCAGCGGCGATCGCCAGGGGACTAGACCGGGATCCGGGACAAACCACCGCCTCCCGTAACCCCAACTGCACCCAAGTGCGGATCAGCAGCGAGGCACAGAGGAGATTAATATTGCGATCATCAAGGGGGAAAACCGAGTCAGGGACAGAATCCGCCATTGCTCAACTACTCAGCCGCCGCCTCATTTTGAGCATTGGCGAGATCCGCCGCACTTTGTTTGATTTGATCACGATATTGGGGGGGAGCCAGGGAAAGGGCCAGATCGTAGAGGGTGCGGGCATCAATTTTCCGCCCCTGCTCTTGGAAAATATCTGCTTTTGCCCAAATGGGGCGAAAATCCTGGGCATTGTTGGCAATCATCTGGTCATAGACCGCCATTGCCTCCGTTAAGCGGTTTTGCTGCTCATAGACCCGCCCGAGGAGCATCTGCACCGAAGCCACATCAACGCTATTGGGTTGAGCCGCATTGGCTTGGGCTGCGGTTTGTAATGTGGTTTGCAGCAGGCCGATGGCCCATTCCGGGCGATCGCGTTGCAGTTGCAGAGCCACCATACTTTGTAGGGCTTTGATATAGCCAGGGTGATCCTTGAGGGCTTGATCATAGGCCTCAAAGGCCGCATCTAAATCCCCAAAATACTGATGGGTTTGCCCCAAAAGCAGGAGGTAATCCGGTTGTTCCGGCGCAAGGAGGGCGAGGCGTTCGAGGGGGGCGATCGCCCCTTTCAAATCCCCCTGCTCAATGCGTACCTCCACCAAACCCCGCAACGCCGTCAGATTATCCGGCTCCCGCTCCAGCACCAATTCATAACCCCTTGCCTGGGCCACCAAATCGCTATCCACCACCGGCACAGCCCTAGGGGAGGGGCTGGCCACCGTTGAGCCATTTAACCCCGGGCCACTGCGGAGGGCTGTCCCCACGAGGGGAAACACCGAAGCCCCCACAAAGAGCACCACCACAGCAACGAGAACAACCGAAATCCACAAACGGCGCGAGTTTGCCTGTTTCACAACTTTTTCCTTGGGCAACGCTTTAAATCATTAGGGTAGCGCAATTGGGGGGTGGGGAGTGGGAAGTAGGGAGTGAGAAGTGAGGAGTGAGAAGTAGGGGCGTAACGCTTGCGCCCGAAACGGCTCTGCTCGAAATTGATGGGCGTAGGGGCAAAAAATTTTTTGCCCCTCCGGATTCAGAACCCCCATTGCCCATTATCAATTATCCATTCCCCGTTCCCCGTTCCCCATTCCCCATTCCCCCGAAAAGCCATCCCTTGCTATGGTAAAGAATGCACTGCTTTTTTCCCCTGCATCCCCATGGCTGACGCACCCCAGCAATCTAAGTCCACCCTCAGCGAAATTCGGGCCACTCGCCTCGAAAAGGTCGAACAACTCCACACCGCTGGGCTGAATCCCTACGCCTATACCTGGACTTCCACCCACCACGCTGCCGAACTTCAGGCTAAATATGCAGACCTGGCCCCAGAGGGAGAAGTGGCGGATGAGGTGGCGATCGCCGGCCGGATTATGGCGCGGCGGGTGTTTGGCAAATTGGCATTTTTTAGCCTTCAGGATGACAGCGGCACGATTCAGCTTTATTTCGATAAAAAGCAGGTGGATGCTGGCATGGAGCAATTGCCGGGGGCGTTTAATTTGCTCAAAAAAGTGACCGATGTGGGGGATATTTTGGGGGTACGGGGAACGATTCGCCGCACCCAAAAGGGGGAACTTTCCGTTAATGTTCACCATTACGAAATGCTAACGAAATCCCTCTTGCCCTTGCCGGATAAATGGCACGGTTTAACGGATACGGAAAAACGCTACCGGCAGCGGTATGTGGATTTAATTGTTAATCCTTCAGTGCGGGAAACCTTCCGACGACGGGCGCAAATTACGGCGGCCATTCGTCGCTATTTGGATGAGCAGGGCTTTATTGAAATTGAAACGCCGGTATTGCAAAGTGAGGCGGGGGGCGCAGAAGCGCGGCCCTTTATTACCTATCACAATACCTTGCAGATGGATCTTTATCTGCGCATTGCCACAGAATTACATTTAAAGCGGTTAATTGTCGGGGGATTTGAGAAGGTTTTTGAGTTGGGGCGGATTTTCCGCAATGAGGGGGTTTCGACCCGCCATAATCCGGAATTTACCTCCATTGAAATCTATCAAGCCTATGCTGATTATCACGACATGATGGCCTTAACGGAGCAGTTGATTACAACAGCAGCGCAGGCAGTGTTAGGCACATTAAAACTCAATTACCAAGGGGAAGAAATCGATCTCACCCCTCCCTGGCGACGGGTGACGATGCACGAGGCGGTGCAGGCGGCGACAAGTTTGGATTTTGGGCGGTTTGAAGATTTAGGGGAGGCGATCGCTGCTGCTGAATCGGTGGGCATTACTGTTCCTGAGGGCTGTGGTTCCATCGGGGAATTGCTCAATGAAGCCTTTGAGCAGCGGGTGGAAACAACGCTGATTCAACCCACATTTATCCTCGATTACCCCATTGAGATTTCCCCCCTCACCAAACCCCACCGCAGCAAGCCGGGGTTAGTGGAGCGGTTTGAATTGTTCATGGTGGGGCGAGAAACCGCTAACAGTTTCTCGGAACTCACCGACCCCATTGATCAGCGGCAACGGTTGGAATTGCAAGCCGCGAAAAAGGCGGCAGGGGATGTGGAAGCTCAGGATGTGGATGAGGATTTCCTAACCGCTTTAGAATACGGGATGCCCCCCACGGGCGGGCTAGGGATTGGGATCGATCGCCTCGTGATGGTGTTAACCGATGCGCCGAGCATTCGGGATGTGATTGCCTTCCCGTTATTGAAGGATCACAGCACGGCGATCCAAGCCCATGATTATGATCCTGCTACGCAAGTTTTGCGGCTAACGTTCCAAAATGGCAGTATTTACAATTACCATGATGTTCCCCCCCAGGTTTACGAAGCTTTACGAAAAAGTGCATCGGTGGGGCAATTCTTTAATCAAGAAATTCGGGAACAATACGGGTGCGATCGCCTTGTTTAGGGGGTGAAGATGGATCTGCCCGGTATGATCGCCAAAATTGTTCATTATCAACAACTTGTCTAAATTTTCAGTTATGACCGCCATTGAGACATCCCCTAACCTGATTGACCTTGGCCGCCAAACCCGGGAGGCAGCGAGACAACTGGCGACGTTGAGCAATGGCGATCGCCGTCGCGCCCTGGAGGCGATCGCCACAGCCCTCGAAGCTGCTAGCCTAGATATCCTCGCCGCCAATGCCGCCGATTGTGAAGCGGCCGTGCGGGCCAATATCCCCAAACCCCTCTATGCCCGCCTTCGACTCAGCCCCAGTAAGCTCCACAGTGCGATCGCTGGTGTGCGGGATGTGGCCAACCTGCCCGACCCCCTGGGCCATGTCCAAATTCACCGCGAATTAGATCAGGGGCTAACCCTCAAGCGCATCACCTGCCCCTTAGGGGTGTTGGGGATTATCTTTGAAGCCCGCCCCGATGCCCTGATTCAGATCACCAGTTTGGCGATCAAGTCCGGTAATGGCGTGATTCTCAAGGGAGGCAGTGAGGCATTGCAATCCTGCCAAACCCTCACCCGCATCATTCATCAAGCCCTCAGCACCACCGCCGTCCCCCCCGATGCGGTGCAACTGCTCACCACCCGCGCTGAAATCCGCTCTCTCCTGACGTTGGAGGATTATGTGGATTTGATTATTCCCCGAGGTTCTAACGAGTTTGTCCGGTATATCCAGAGCAATACCCGGATTCCGGTTTTGGGCCATGCCGATGGGATTTGTCATCTCTATGTGGATCAACGGGCAGATTTGGACATGGCCATCACCCTCACCCTCGATGCCAAAACCCAATACCCCGCCGCCTGCAATGCCATTGAAACCCTCCTGATTCATAGGGCGATCGCCCCGCAACTTTTGCCCCCTCTGGTGGCGGCCCTCCAAGGGCAGGGGGTGGAATTGCGAGGCGATGAGGCGGTGCGGGCGATTATCCCCATGGCCGCCGCCACCGATACCGATTGGGGGACGGAATATAGCGACCTGATCCTGGCGATTAAAATTGTCCCTGACCTTGCCGCTGCCCTCGACCACATCAACACCTATGGGTCAAAGCATACCGAGGCCATTGTTACGGCAGATGAGGCGATCGCCCAGCAATTTCAGCAAAACATCGATGCCGCTGGCGTTTTTCACAACTGCTCCACCCGGTTTGCCGATGGCTTCCGCTACGGCTTTGGGGCTGAGGTGGGCATCAGCACCGCCCAAATGCCCCCCCGTGGCCCCGTGGGGTTGGAAGGGTTAATTACCTATAAATATCAAGTCACGGGGAACGGCCACATCGCCGCCACCTACAGCGGTGACTCCGCCCGACCCTTCACCCATCGAGATTTAAACCATGGTGGATAAGTACGCTCACGCGGATAGGTACGCTTACGCGGATAAGTACGCTCACGCGGATCAAATTAAACTGACAGGCATCCGCGCCTATGGCTACACTGGAGCATTGCCAGAAGAACAGGTCTTAGGGCAGTGGTTCACGGTGGATTTAACACTGTGGGTGGATTTAGCCGCCGCTGGAGAGAGCGATCGCCTCAGCGATACCCTGGATTATCGGGATTGCATTGCGATCGCCCAAACTGCCATTGAAACCCAACGGTTTATGCTCATTGAACGCCTCGCCACAGTCATCGCCACGGAAATCCTCACATTGCCCCCCGTGGCGCAGGTGCGCGTACAACTAACAAAGTTAGCCGCACCCATCCCCAATTTTAGCGGCGGGATCTGTGTGGATATTGTCCGCAGCCATTAGAGAGCCATTAACAGCGGTTATTGCACCACGAAAACAGCACAGGGGGCATGGTGAACCACATGGTTACTAACACTGCCCATTAACATTTCCGAGATACCACTCCGGCCCCGGCGACCCACCACCACCAGATCCGCATGCCAATCCTGAGCCGCTTTGCAAATATAAAACCCTGGATCTCCTTCGCCATGGTGAGCGGTAGCCTTGACCCCTTGGGACTGGGCTTGGTCGATAAACTGCTGTAGCCAAAGATTAACCCGTTCCCACTCCTGCTGAATTAAGGATTGAGATTGCTCAAACAGTTCGGGGGAGAAGGAACCGCCATACATCCCCAAACTCCCGCCCGCAAAGGCACCAGAGGCCGGTGGTAGCAGATCATGGAGGCAGTGGCAGATATGCAATTCGCTCTGGTGCAATTGGGCTAAGTGGAGGGCCTGAGCAAACACTTGGGGGTTGGTGTTGCGAGGATCGACGGCGACGAGAATCCTGGTGATCGCCTTGGGCTCCGCAAATGGAATTGCCTGGTCTGGGGTTTTGTCCATGTCAGCCTCTAGGGGGTATGAAGAGGGTCATCAATCTTTCCCCACCGACTCAGACGCGGTGCGGGTGTCCACAAGGGCTTGCCCCTTGGGACAGGTGGTATCTTCACCACCAATTGATTTGATCTGATCCTACCATGATCCGGGATTCCCAACCCCTTGCCCTTAAACCCCTAGGCTAGACTGTAGCTAACCTGAGGCTCAGTCTAGGCCAAATTTTCGAGGTAATCCCGGACGCGGTTGCGGCGTTTCGGTTGGCGCAATTTTTGCAGGGCTTTGGCTTCGATTTGGCGCACCCGTTCACGGGAAAGCTCAAGGGCGCGGCCGATTTCCGCTAAGGAATAGGGATTCCCGGTTTTGAGGCCGTAGCGCAGTTGAATCACCTCCCGCTCGCGGGTGGTGAGATCCGCCAACAATTGTTGTAGCTCCCGCATCAGGGCTTCCCGCATCAAGTTATCTTCTGGAGAAGCTTCTTCCGTTTCCAGGAGATCTCCCAATTCCGTATCTTTCTCTTTGCCGACTTTAATTTCCAAAGAAACCGACCGGGGGACTCGTAACAACACATCCCGCACCTGATCCGGGGTCATGTCCAATTCTTTGGCGATGTCCTCGGTGCGGGCGGTGCGGCCCTTTTCTTGGGAGATTTTTCGCTGGGCTTTTTTGATTTTGTTGAGTTTTTCGGTGATGTGGACGGGGAGGCGGATGGTGCGGCTTTGGGTGGCGATCGCCCGCGTAATCCCCTGACGAATCCACCAATAGGCATAGGTACTGAAGCGATAACCCTTGGTGGGATCAAACTTATCCACCGCCCGCTCTAACCCGAGGGTTCCCTCTTGAATCAGATCGAGGAGTTCTAACCCCCGATTTTGATATTTCTTCGCCACCGACACCACCAAGCGCAGATTCGCCTTGATCATGTGCTCTTTGGAGCGAGCACCGGATTTTTGCATCTGCTCTAATTCCGCCACCGTCAGGTTGGCAATCATTGCCCAGTGGGCTTTCCCTCGGGAAATGGTCTGTTTGAGCAGTTCCGTATCCATGTCCAGGCTGCGGGCCCACCGTTCCCAGGAGGGGCGATGGCCCAGTTGGGCGACGAGGCGATCATGGGCTTGGATCAAGAGGACAAACCGGAACATCACCTGGAGGTGGTGACGATAAATCAAATAGGGATGCCAAAGCCAATCGGCATCGGCATGGCTGAGGAGCATCCGGGTTAAACCGAGGGTTTCCAGAACCTCGGCGGCCTCGGCGGCGCGATCGCGCAATTCCAAGAGTTGGACATAGCGTTGAATAATTTGTGCCTCGGAAACCTCTTCATCTCGTTTGAGGAGGGGTACTCGGCCAATTTCTGTCAAGTAAAGCCGTACTAAATCAGTGGTGGCGCGGCCTGCCCGTTTTGCCCCCTGTCCCCCTTCCGTTTCGGTATAGTCAACATCGTTGACTTCATCAACCGTCGGGTTCAGAGCACTGTCATGATCCGACAACCCTAAGGGGAGATCAGGGGATAAATCATCCTGCGGCGTGGAAAAAGGAAGTGATGACATGGCGAGTTTTTCAATCGAAGGGGAGGAGTGCGCTCGGCAGCGGATCTGGGGGGACTGACCCCCTAACCCTAAGGGTACGCAAATTTTCCCAAAGAACAAGTGACTTCTGTCAAAGGGTAGATTAATCTACATCACGGATTGTGCTGATTCCTGAAGGATTGGCGCCAATTTGCTGCGGAGACCCCCCTCAAATCATGCTGGGTTGACACTCCCCGCGCTGAAGCGACGGGGATTCTTGGTTCATCGACCGGACTTA
>RECT01000215.1 GCA_007693875.1 Spirulina sp. DLM2.Bin59 | reverse complement strand
GGGTGGCTTGGTGAATTTTGTGGCTGCTGGGGGGCGGTAGGGATGGTGGTTGGGGGGCGATGGGCAGGGGGGCATCGGGAATGCGCCAATCTCCAAAGGCCGCTGTAATCTCGGCCATCGCCCGCTCTGGCTCAATGCGCCCGGAGAGACTAATCACCAAATTATCGGGGCGGAAGTAGGTTTGATGATAGTCCTTTAAATCCCCCGTCGTGAGACAATCGAGGGTTTCAGGGGTTCCCAAAATTGATAATCCGTAGGGGTGCTCGCCATACATGGCCTGGCGCAGTTGTTGAAAGGCGACGCTAAAGGGGCGTTCGCTTTGGGCGCGAATATTTTGGAGCGTTAACTGCTGCTCGAGTTCCACTTCTGGGGGAGGGAAACTGGGCGATCGCAAAATCTCTGCGGCCAGGTTCAAGATGGGAGCAAAATCCGCCGTCACCGTTTTTAATCCCAGCGTGAAATAATCCGCAGCGGCATCGGTGCCCAGACTGGCCCCCATGGATTCGACCTGATCCGCAATTTCTGGGGCGGTGCGGCCCTGGGTTCCCTTCGTCATCACCGCAGCGAGGAGGTGGGAAATCCCTGCTTGGTGGGGGGTTTCCCAACGGCCCCCAGCACGAAAAAAACACCGAGCAGCAATCAAATCGGCAGCTCGATTCTCAATGGTAATCACGGTGATCCCATTGGTTAAACGACTAAGGCTAATGGGTTGGGCAGACATGGCGCGGCAAAGGGGATTAGAGCGATCGCATCACTGTGACAGCATAGCAGTCTGGCTTCAGATAATCTTGGGCGATCTGCTGGAGAATTTCCGGAGTGATCTGTTGCACTCGGGTCGGGTATGTGACCGCCAGTTCCGCTTGGGCAATGGTGTTGTAGTAGCCGTAAAGGCCCGCCAGTTGGGCAGGAGTTTCTGTGGAGAAGGCGTAGTCATTACACAGCAGCCGCTGCACTCGGCTTAACTCCGCTGGTGTAATCGGTTCGTTTTGCAGCCGCGTCAGGTGATCCTGCAGGGCGGCCTCCACCCCCGCGAGGGCTTCCGCTTCTAACCAAGCATTAATCGTGATTAAACTGGCGGTTTTTTGGAGGGAAAATTCGCAACCAATATCCCAAACCTGTTGCTGCTCTTCCCGCAGATCCCGCACCAATCGAGAGGAGCGCCCACCCGCCAGAATCACCGATAGCATATCCAAACCAATCCCCACATCCATCAAATCCACACCGGGCCCCGTCCAGGCCAACATCAACCGCGCCTGTTCCAAACGGGGTAAGCGCAATTCACTGCGGGTAATCCCCGTCAGCTGGGGTTTGGGATCGGCGATGACCGGGGGACATTCAGACCGGACGGCAAAATGGCAAAAGGCCTCACCCACCAGCGCAATGGCCGCCTCCCGCTCCATCCCCCCCACCATAACCACGGTCATGTTTTCCGGTTGATAATGGGTGCGATGGAAGCAGCGCATTTGATGGGGCGATCGCTGCCGCACCTGATCCGCCGTCCCTAAAATCGAACGGCCATAGGGGGATTGACCATAGATCGTTTCACAGAGCGCCTGAAACCCCAACCAGTCCGGGTCATCATGGCAACCATGGATCTCTTCAATGACCACATCCATCTCCCGGCCAAATTCCTCATCGGGAATCGCTGCATGGAGGAGAATATCTGCAAAGTAGGGCAGGGTTTGGGGAAGGTATGCCGCTGCGGTGGTGATGAAAAAATGGGCGTAGTCGTGGCTGGTGGCCGCATTGGTTCCGCCGCCGCTGGTTTCAATAATCGCATCAAACTCTCCAGGGCGCACTGCCTCGCTGCCCTTAAAAATCATATGCTCTAAAAAATGGGCCATGCCATGCCAATCCTGGGGTTCAGCATTGGCCCCTGCCTTCACCCACACATCCACCGCCACCACAGGCGTTGCAGGTAAATATTGGTGAATCAATGTCAAACCATTACTAAGACGAATGGCTTCAGCAGGAAAGAGGGGCGCTTTGCACAGGCTGGAGAGTTGTTGCAATGGATTTATAAATTGATAGGGTGAGGGGAGTCTATTCTTAATAGTCTAACCTTGGCAACAATTCCCGTTTGATCGATCTGATACAGAATGCCAGTTTCGGTGAGGAACATCACGGATTCTGGTTCCGGGGATCACTGTTGGGGGGTAATTTTCATCAATCCCCCCTGTAACCCCAATCAGCGGGGGAACCCACCAATCTCACAAGTCAGTCCTACAGAAATCACCCCAATCCTGCCGTAAACCCAAGAAGATAGTACTAAGCAATCCATGGAGGTCTGCCCACCATGACCCCACTCGAACTCGTTCCCGGTGCAATCTATGAAATTCTCGCCTCTGTGGCTGAAACAGGGGTTTTGACCCTTGGCGATCGCTATGGCCTGATGGCAGCGGTTTTGGATGAAACCTTAGCCCCCGAAGAACGCCGCACCGTTGATCGCATCCTGCGGGCAGTGTTGCGGGGCCGGATCCGCATCAGTCAGTCTTTTGGCTGAGGAGCTCCGCCGTTCCAATGGACTTAGCAGGTTTTTTCAGGAAATCCCTTGACAAATCTCAATTAGACGTTACTCTGTTACTTGAGTGTGAGGAGTAAAGTTAAATAAGCACTTGGGGTCGAAACAAGGCAAGACTCCCAAGTGCTTTATCTTTTCTAGGTTTTTTTGCCCAAGTGAAGGTACAAAAAGCCAACCCCCGAGGGGGTTGGCTTTTCAATGGAGTTAAGCATCATAGATGCGGGCTTCGAGGGCTTCGGGATGCTCCTCGCAATATTCCTCAAAGTAGGTTTTGACCGGCTTCTTAGCCCGCTGGTGGGCGGCTTCGGCCTGCAGTTCCTCCACAATGTCCCAGGCTGCGGCACATTCGGAAGATGAAACACCTTTCTCCGCACAGAGGGCACGGGCTTTATCCCGAGCTGCCACGATCTCAGCCTCCAGGGATAGAGCCTTGGGCTTTTCTACAAAATCCCCCTTGCGGAGAATGTCGGTAATCGAGACAATCCCCAGGAGTTTTTCTTTAATCACTGGAGCACGGCGAATCCCCGTATTGGCAAAGAGGCGAGCCACATACTCCACCGCCAGATCGGGATTGAGCACAATGCAGGGCTTGGTCATGATTTCAAAGACCCGGACTTGCTTCGGGTCAGTACCGTAGGCGGTCACTTTGTAAACCACATCGGTTTCTGTCACCATCCCATAGGCATCTTCCTCGGTGCGGCGATCAACAATCAAGGCCCGCAGACCCGTTTCTTTCATGAGCTTCACCGCCTCCGCAACGGTGGCAGAGCCACGGATCGTTACGACATCGGTGGTCATGATTTCAGAGGCTTTCATGGTTTTTTCTCTCGACAGTCTTCCTCTTATTGTTCGCTGGCAGCGTCAACCAAAGCAAGCAGAATAGACAATTTGCAATATTTAGGGAGCAAATTAGGGGGCGATCGCCCCCTGCCCATTCAGGCCAAGCCACAAACCGCGATATACTGGGTAGTCAGAAAATCAAACCGCAGGGCCACTCCCTGTCTAACCGCCACTCACGCCCCGAAATTCATGAATTCTGGAATTGATCTGCAAGGCAGTTTTATCCAAACCCTAACCGAATTTGGACTTCCCCACGATCTCGCCCGTGCCTTTTGGATTCCCCTGCCGATGATCCTCGTGGTGATCGGTGCAGTGGTGGGAGTCCTCGTCACGGTTTGGCTAGAGCGGAAAGTTTCCGCTGCGGCACAACAGCGCATCGGCCCGGAATTTGCCGGCCCCCTCGGAGTACTGCAACCCGTCGCTGACGGCCTCAAGCTGGTTTTTAAAGAGGATGTCGTTCCCAACAAAGCCGACCCCTGGCTCTTTACCCTCGGCCCAGTGCTGGTGGTAATCCCCGTCATCCTGTCCTACCTCATCGTCCCCTTTGGTCAGAATCTGCTGATCACTGATTTAAATGTGGGAATTTTCCTCTGGATTTCCCTCTCCAGCATTGCCCCCATCGGCCTGCTGATGTCGGGATACTCCTCCAACAATAAGTATTCTCTCCTCGGGGGGTTACGGGCAGCGGCGCAATCGATTAGCTATGAAATTCCCCTCGCCCTCGCCGTTCTCGCAGTGGTGATGATGTCCAACAGCCTCAGCACCATTGATATTGTCGAGCAACAATCCGGCTATGGCATCCTCGGCTGGAATATTTGGCGGCAACCGGTGGGGTTCCTGATTTTTTGGATTGCAGCCCTCGCTGAATGCGAACGGCTCCCCTTTGACTTGCCAGAAGCCGAAGAGGAAATTGTCGCCGGTTATCAAACGGAATACGCTGGGATGCGTTTCGCGCTCTTTTATGTCGGCTCCTATATCAACCTGGTGCTTTCAGCGTTGATTGTCGCCATCCTTTACCTGGGCGGCTGGGAATTTCCCATTCCCCTCGGCCAATTGGCAGGGTGGCTCGGGGTGAGTGAAACCACCCCTTGGCTGCAAGTAACGACGGCTTCCTTGGGGATCATCATGACGATTCTCAAGGCTTATCTGCTGGTCTTTCTGGCGGTTTTACTGCGCTGGACGTTGCCTCGGGTGCGCATTGACCAACTCCTGGATCTCGGTTGGAAGTTCTTGCTGCCGGTGGCCTTGGTGAATTTGCTCTTAACCGCCGCCCTCAAACTCGTTTTTCCCTTTGCCTTTGGGGGCTAACGCCCATTGTTGTTGTTGATTTACCCGAAAACCCATGTTTAACTTTCTCAAACAAGTCGGGGACTATGCTAAAGATGCCGCCCAAGCGGCGAAGTATATCGGTCAAGGGCTATCTGTCACCTTCGACCATATGCAGCGGCGGCCGATCACGGTGCAGTACCCTTACGAAAAACTGATTCCTTCCGAGCGGTATCGCGGCCGGATTCACTTTGAATTTGATAAGTGTATTTCCTGTGAGGTCTGTGTGCGGGTCTGCCCCATTAACCTGCCGGTGGTGGATTGGGAATTTGATAAGGCGACGAAGAAGAAAAAACTCAGCCATTACAGTATTGATTTTGGGGTTTGTATCTTCTGCGGTAACTGTGTGGAATATTGCCCCACCAATTGCCTGTCGATGACGGAGGAGTATGAGCTAGCGGCCTACGATCGCCACGAACTCAACTACGACAATGTGGCCCTCGGTCGCCTCCCCTACAAAGTCACCCAAGATCCGATGGTGACACCGTTGCGGGAATTTGCCTATCTGCCCAAGGGCGAAATGGATCCCCATGACCTTCCCGCCGATGCCCAACGGGCGGGCAAACGTCCCGAGGATCTGGTGGCAGAACTTCAAAAAACAGCCTCAGCTAAACCCGAAGAGTCCTAAGGGACTAGGGGCGATCCGCCCTAGCGCACCCATCGCCCCCCCACTGCGTCTTTAACATCCCAAACTCGGAGAACCCTATTTGTGAATCTCGCCGCCGACCTTCAACTGATTTGTTTTGTTGTCCTTGGGGTTGCCATGATTGCCGCTGCCCTGGGGGTTGTGCTCCTAGACCAGATCGTCTATTCCGCGTTCCTCTTGGGGGGCGTTTTTTTGAGTATTTCTGGCCTCTATCTGTTGCTCAATGCTGATTTTGTCGCCGCTGCCCAAATTTTGATCTATGTCGGGGCGGTGAATGTCTTGATTTTGTTCGCGATCATGTTGGTGAACAAGCAAGAGGATTTCACCCCCCTGGGCAATCGTTGGCTCCGCCAAGGGGCGACGGCGGTGGTTTGTGGGGGACTGTTCATTTTGCTGGCAACCATGGTGCTGGCTACCCCTTGGGCCCTGGATACCACCGTTGTGATTGAAAATACCGTGGTGCAAATTGGTCGCCACTTCTTCAGTGATTATCTCTTGCCCTTTGAGTTAGCCTCGGTGCTGCTGCTGATGGCGATGGTGGGGGCGATTATCCTCGCTCGTCGGGATTTTGTCCCCGAAGGCAAAGACCCCTTAACTCGTCAAGAAGCCCTCACCCTGCCGGAGCGCCCCCGTGAACTGGCGGGAACCCCGAGCGATTCGCCATAGCGCACCCATCGCCACCCCCCTTTTCCCGTGAGATGATCCCCCCGGCTACGCCGACCCCCTTAACAAGGGGGTTGATCTGGAACCCCCCTTAACAAGGGGGTTGATCTGGAACCCCCCTTAACAAGGGGGGCGGGGGGGATCCCGCTGCCACCCTTACCCTTCCCCAATCATGGAACTTCAACTGCAATTTTTCTTGCTTTTAGCCGCTGCCCTCTTTTGCATCGGCATTTATGGCCTGATCACCAGTCGCAATGCGGTGCGGGTGCTGATGTCTGTGGAATTACTGCTTAACGCCGTTAACCTTAACCTGATGGGGTTTTCTAACTTTCTCGACCCGGATCAGATTAAGGGCCAGGTGTTTGCTGTGTTTGTGATTACCGTTGCGGCGGCGGAAGCAGCCGTCGGTTTGGCGATTATTTTGGCTATCTATCGCAACCGCGACACCGTGGATATGGAGCAATTTAATCTCCTCAAGTGGTAGGCCCCGCCTTCAATCTCCTGAGGATAGGGGGGCGATCCGTGATGGCGTACCGATCGCCCCTCCCCTCAATCCTGAATTACGAATTGCGCTGACCCTCTTGCTTTCAAGGCTCACAGGCCGTACATTGCTAAGGAATTGCGGTTTTATGGGCTATCCACAACTATGGCATTTTCGCGGCGTGCAAGCGGTATCTTACTGCATCCCACTTCCCTCCCCGGTCGCTTTGGCATTGGGGATTTGGGCCAAGAGGCCTACCGCTTTGTTGATTTTTTGGTTGAAAGTGGCCAACAGGTTTGGCAAATTTTGCCCTTGGGGCCAACGGGCTATGGCAACTCTCCCTATTTGTGCTATTCCGCCTTGGCTGGCAATCCTCTGCTGATCAATTTGGAATGGCTCGTGGCTGAGGATTTACTGGCGGAGTCGGATTTTGATCACCTACCGGCCTTTAATGCGATTAAGGCAGATTATGAGGGGGCGATCGCCATTAAAATTCCCCTCCTCCACAAAGCCAGCCAAAACTTTGTTGCCAAAGCGACCCCGGAGCGCAAACAAGAATTTCTCGCCTTTTGCGATGCCCAGGCTTACTGGCTTGATGACTACGCTCTCTTTATGGCCATTAAGGGCCAGCAAAATGGGGCCAGTTGGCACCAGTGGGATGAACCCCTAGCCCAACGGGATCCCCAAGCCCTGGCTGAGGCTACCGCCACACTCAAAAACGAAATTTTCTACCACAAGTATGTCCAGTCGGAATTTTTCCGCCAATGGTCAACCCTGAAGCAGTACGCCAATGATCATGGCGTCCAGATGTTTGGGGATATTCCGATTTATGTGGCCCATGACAGCGTCGATGTCTGGGCTAATCCGGAAATTTTCTGCTTGGATCCTGAAACGGGTGAACCGGCTCAGATGGCCGGTGTACCGCCGGATTACTTCAGCGAAACCGGCCAACTGTGGGGCAATCCGGTCTACAACTGGGAAGCCTTGCAGGAAACCCATTTTGCTTGGTGGGTGCAGCGTATTGAGGGGATGCTCAACTATGTAGACCTGATGCGCATTGACCATTTCCGGGGGTTTGAATCCTTTTGGTCAGTACCAGGGGGGGAAACGGTGGCCATTAATGGCGAGTGGGTCAATGCCCCCGGAGCCGAATTTTTTAAAATTCTCAAGGACAAGCTGGGAGAGTTGCCGATTATTGCCGAAGATCTGGGGGTGATTACGCCGGAGGTGGAAGCGTTGCGGGATCAGTTCGGGTTTGCGGGGATGAAGGTGTTGCATTTTGCCTTTGATTCGGGCCCAGGCAATCCCTTTTTACCCTTCAACCATTCCCTCAATTGTGTGGTTTATAGCGGTACCCATGATAATGACACGACGGTTGGTTGGTTCAATGCCAGGGATGAGGAGGCTAAACAGCGGGTCTACGATTACCTCGGTGGGGTGCCGCCGGAGCCGATTGAATGGGCGATGATTCGGATGGCGATGAGTTCCGTGGGTCAACTGTCCATCTATCCCTTACAGGATATTTTGGGGTTGGGTACGGCATCGCGGATGAATATGCCCAGTGCGGCGACGGGCAATTGGGATTGGCGGTATCAGGAATCGATGTTGCGGCCTGAACTGCGCGATCGCCTCCGCCGTTTAACGGAACTTTACGGCCGGTTGCCTTAGAGTTAGGATTCCCCCTGCCCCCCTGAAAAAGGGGGGTTTTGATGATTCATGCCATTTTGCGTCGCTGCTTAAAACGAGAACGTGGCCCGCAACGCCCCAATCAGCACCGTATCGTTGTTGGCGTTATGCCCCGGATTAAACACCGCCACCAAACCGGGCGTAAGTGTGATGTTGTTACTCAACCGCCAGCGATAAAACGCCTCTAAGTAGGTCAGTTGACACTCCCCGCGCTAAAGCGACGGGGATTCTTGGTTCATCGACCGGACT
>RECT01000068.1 GCA_007693875.1 Spirulina sp. DLM2.Bin59 | reverse complement strand
CACCCTGACAAAGAAACAGAAGCGATTTTAAGGTATTTGTGTGAGCAATCAGGCAAGCTTTACAACACTGGTGTTTATTTCGCTCGCCAAATATTTTTTAAGACTGGCAAGATTTTAACAGGTAAGTTTGACTTAGTTTATGAACCATCGGTTTCTAAATCAATTGTTGCTCAGTCTTTACCATCCACACCAGCGCAACAAACACTATTGTCTGTACTTGAGGCTTTTAAGTCATTTAAAAAACTCAGGAAGAAATACCTTAAAGAGGAGTTGCATTTTAAGCCTAAAATACCTGATTATCTTAAAGGTAATAAGTTGTTTAAAGTGGCTTACCCCAATAGTGGAGGTCAAAAACCTAAGCTTATTGATGGACAATTGCGATTTTCTTTGGGTTTAACAGTTAGACGTTGGTTTGGTCTGTCAGATTTGAAACTACCAATGCCTTCTAATTTTGATTGTTCAAGGGTTAAAGAGTTTACTATTCTTCCCAAAAATGGGGCTTTTTACCTTGAGTTATCTTATAGTGTTGACCAGAAAAGCCATAATTTAGACATTAATCAAGCGTTATCTATTGATCTTGGCACTGCCGATAATCTTGCCGCTTGTGTTGATACTTTGGGAAATTCTTTCTTGATTGATTCCCGTGTAATGAAGGCCATGAATCAGTTATGGAACAAGAAAGTATCAACTAGGAAGGAAGGTAAACCAGAAGCTTATTGGGATAGCTGGTTAGACCGTGTAACTCGCAAGCGTAACCATCAAATACGTGATGGTACAAATAAAGCTGCAAAACTGATTATTGACCACTGCCTAAAATATAGTATTGGTACATTAGTGATCGGTTGGAATGATGGATTTAAAGCTAATGCTGATCTGGGTAATTTGAATAATCAAAAGTTTGTCCAAATGCCATTGGCTAAACTTAAAGACAGGCTGAAACAGCTTTGTGAATTACACGGTATCAGATACCAAGAAACTGAAGAAAGCTACACTTCAAAAGCTAGCTACTTAGATGGAGACTCCCTACCCAAATACGGTGAAAAACCGGCAGGGTGGAAAGCATCGGGAAAGCGTGTTCAACGTGGGCTATATCGTTCAGCTCATGGTTTTGTAGTTAATGCAGATTTGAATGGGGCTGCAAATATCCTCAAAAAAGTAGCCAGAAAGCTAGGCTTAGACCTTAGCCAACTGGGTAGACGGTGTTTGACGACCGTAGCGAGAGTCAGACTTTGGACAATACCAAAATCTACTCTGTCCGCAGAATCTCAGTGTCTTTAGACCTGAGAGTGTCAAGGATGGCATAGCGTTCTCAGTCCTTAGTTTACTTCCCCTTTCCGCCGGGAGATTGAGGAGGATTCACTTCTCCATGATCTACTGCCCTATTGCCCATCCATGATTTAACCCTGCTGCTCTGGATCCTCCTATGCCTAATCTCGATTTGATGCCCTTAGGGGGCGTTACGGCTTATCTTGTTATCCTCGTGGCGATCGCCGAAGCCCTCAATCGTTTTGTCCATACCGGCCCCGAAGTAACCCGCAAAATTGTCCATATTGGGGCGGGTCAGGTGATGCTCTTAGCTTGGTGGTGGCGCATTGATCCCCAGTGGATTCTAGCGGCGGCAGCGGTGGCAGCGGTGATTGCCCTGGCTTCCTATTTTTTGCCCATCCTCCCCAGTTTAAACAGTGTGGGGCGGCAGAGTTTAGGCACATTTTTCTACGCCCTCAGTATTGGGGCGATCGCCCTCCTGTTCATGGGCAATTACCCCCACCATGGCGTGATTGGCATTCTCGTCATGGCCTGGGGGGATGGGTTGGCGGCCTTAGTGGGCCAACGTTGGGGAGCGCATCCCTATCAAATTTGGGGCAATCGTAAAAGTTGGGAGGGAACCGCGACGATGGCCCTGGCCAGTTTTGCCGTTACGGTGCTGATCCTGGGAACGGTCTATGGGTTCTCATTCCCCGTTATAGGGATTGGCTTGGGGGTGGCGATCGCCGCCACCGCCCTCGAAGCCATTTCCCAGTTTGGCATTGATAACCTCACCGTCCCCCTGGGAACAGCGTTAATCTGTGCTAGCTTCTGCGCCCGGTGGCTTTAACCAAAACGACCGCTGACATATTCCTGGGTTTTTTCCTCTTGGGGATTTTGGAAAATGTTTTCGGTGCGATCGTACTCCACCAAATGGCCAATCTTGCCGCCGTTGGGGGTGGGTTCGGCATTGTAAAACGCCGTGAAATCCGAAACCCGCGAAGCCTGTTGCATATTGTGGGTGACAATAATAATCGTGTAAAGCTCCTTCAACTCCTGAATCAGTTCCTCCACCTTGAGGGTTGAAATCGGGTCAAGGGCAGAACAGGGTTCATCCATGAGGATCACTTCTGGGGCAATGGCGATCGCCCGGGCAATACAGAGCCGTTGCTGTTGCCCACCGGAGAGCGCCAAACCACTTTCCTTGAGCTTATCCTTCACCTCATCCCAGAGGGCCGCCCGCCGTAAAGACTCCTCCACCAGCTTATCCATATCCCCCACATAGCCATTAATCCGCGCCCCAAAGGCAATATTGTCATAAATTGACTTGGGAAAAGGGTTGGGTTTTTGAAACACCATGCCAATGCGGCGGCGCATTTCCACCGGATCAATTTGGGGCTGATAAAGGTCTTGGCCGTGAAACGTCACCTTGCCCTCAACCCGCGCACTGGTGATCAAGTCGTTCATGCGGTTAAAGCAGCGCAGCATCGTGCTTTTGCCACAACCAGAGGGGCCAATAAATGCCACCACTTTATTGTAGGGAATATCCAGGGAAACATCCCGCACAGCCAAGGCTGAACCGTAATAAACGGAAACATTTTGGGCACGAAGAATTGCTTCTGTAATGGTTTCTGGGGGGGAAGTAAGATTAGTCATGGTTGAAACATTAAAAAACAATAAACAAAATTTGATGCGAGGCAAAACGCGATCCTCAATGGCAAGATTGGCCTGATTACTGGCAGTTAGTCTGTCCTATCATAATCTAATGTTGTCATGGTAGAATAAGGAATTTACTCGTTCGGAGGGTAGCGGTCAGAATTTCGAAGCTTTAGAGAACATCTTCGAGCTTAATGTCCGAGGCTGACCCTCCTTCAAAGGCTGAACCCAGTTTTCCCTCATGAAATCGTTTAAGAATTTTGGTGATCACAGTCTCGGGCAAAGGGACATAACCAGTTTCCTTGATCAGAGGCCGATTGTTAACATCGAGATAAAACTCAACAAAAGCCTTCACTTCGGCACGGTCAGCCACTGTTTTTTTGACATAAATAAACTCCGGCCGAGAGAAGTGATTATAACTGTCATCAGCAATGGTTTCAGGACTCGGCTCAATGCAATTGCCGTTACCATCATCAATGGCTACCAACTTTAATCGATCCTGATTTTGCTCGTAATAGGCAAACCCAAAGAAAGCAAGTCCATAGAGATCGTTGGCAACGCCTTGCACTAAAACATTATCGTCTTCACTGGCGGTGAAGTCACCCCGACTCTCCCCATCAGTACCAATCGTTTCCATAAAATAATCATAGGTTCCAGAGTCAACCCCCGGAGCATAGAGTCCCAGGGAACCATCGGGAAAATCAGGACGGATTTGCCGCCAAGAGGTAACGGAGCCTTGGGCTGCGGGTTCCCACATCGTTTTGAGTTCAGCGAGGGTTAAACATTGGGCAAAATTGTTGTCAGGATGGACAACAACGGAGAGTCCATCAAAGGCAATGGGCAACTCGATAAATTCAATGCCATTTTGCTCACAAAGCTCAATCTCTGATGGGCTAATGGGCCGCGAAGCCCCGGTGATATCGGTTTCATCCGCACAAAATTTCCGAAAGCCCCCCCCAGTGCCAGAAATACCGACGCTGATCTGCACCCCAGAGTGAAGTTTTTGAAATTCTTCGGCCATGGCTTCAGAAATGGGAAAAACCGTGCTGGAGCCATCGAGGAGAATTTCCCCCTCCAGGCGATCGCCCCTGTGGCGGGAATCATCAGGGGTAGAAGGGCCACAGGCCGCCATCAGTCCCACCAAAAGGGCAATGAGGTAAGTCGTGGGGCGAAAACTGTTCAGGGTACTTGTTTTCATGAATCCTCTAGGGGGTTACAACCGATGTAATCAAGAATGGGGTTGATTAAAGAATTGTGAGACTGGGCACGCCTGGTAGCAACAATGAAGCTCTTTTACTGTTACGTCAATAACATTTACTTTGTCAAATAAAATTGAGTTAAGAAGAGGTTAATTTTGCGTAAACAAAACATTGTCTTTTTTTGACTCTGGGGCAGAATTTTGGAGCGGGCTGGTTATGGGCCCACTGTTCACAGCTTAAAGGGTGTGATGGGAACTGGTGGTGACATATTCCCAGGTCATGGGATCATGGGGATTCATGAAAATTTCAATGGTGGGGGCGTGCTCCACTAACACGCCGTAGCGATCGCCCTTTTCCCCAGTCACCACATTAAAAAAGGCCACTTGATCGGTAATCAGAGCCGCTTGTTTGAGATTGTGGGTAATCAAGATAATTGTGTAGTCCTCCTTGATTTGCAATAACAGATCATTAATGCGGCGTACCGACACGGGGTCGAGGGCGGCGGTGGGTTCATCCATGAGCAGCACATCGGGGTTGAGGGCGATCGCCCGGGCAATACAGAGCCGCTGCTGCTGTCCCCCGGATAGCTCCAAGGCACTACTTTTAAGTTTGTGACTCACCTCCGCCCAAAGCCCCACCTGTTTTAACGCCTGCTCCACTCGCCCATCCACCTGATCCCGACAGCCATTGATGCGCAGACCCAAGGCGATATTTTCATAAATTGAGCAGGGAAACGGATTGGGCCGTTGTGACACCATACCCACCCGACGACGCAATTCAACGGGGTGGAGATTGTGAATTTCTCGCCCTTCTAGCCAAATTTGACCCTGAACCTGCATACCGGGAATTAATTCGTTGAGGCGATTAAAACACCGCAAGAGGGTACTTTTTCCACAGCCAGAGGGGCCGATAATGCCCGTAATCTGATGTTGCTCAAGGGTGAGATGCACACCCTTGAGAATGGGAACATGGTGAAAAAAGATATGGACATTCTCAACCGTCAAGATGGGACGAGGCGAAACACGGGGATGATTGTTCATGATCAATGTCAATAATGAGGGTCAAGAGGAGCGGTCTCGGACATAGACCGCCAGCATATTCATCCCTAAAACCAAGACTCCCAAGACAATAATTGTGGCAGCGGCAAGGGCGTGAAATTCTGGCTGGGGTCGGGAGACCCAGTAGAAAATTTGGGTGGTGAGGGTGGTAAATTGACGCTGAAGATCTGGCCAGGATAGGGGGATGGTGGAAGAAAAGGCCACTGCCCCAATGGGAATTAGGGGGGCGGTTTCGCCAATGGCCCGGGACAGGGCTAAGAGGAGGCCGGTGATGATCCGGGGTCGGGCGGCAGGGAGGACAATATGCCAGATGGTCTGCCAGCGACTCATCCCGACGGCATGGGCGGCTTGGCGATCGCTCATCGGCACGGTACGGAGTGCCCCACGGGTAGTAATGATCACGATGGGCAGGACAATCATACTTAACACCAAGGCTGCTGAAATTAAACTGCGGCCACCTGTGAAGGCCGTCCACCCCTGGGCAAAAATCGCTAACCCCATCAAGCCATAGAGAATGGCAGGGACTGCCGCAAGATTGGCGATGTGAATTTCGAGGATGTGATTGAGCCGGTTATTGGGGAGATATTCCTCCAGAAACACCGCCGCACCCACCCCAATGGGAAAGGCGATCAAGGCTGTCAAGCACAGCAGCCAAAGGGTTCCCACTAGGGCAGCGGCAATGCCCGCTTCCGATGCTCGTCGGGAAGAAGTGGCGGTTAAAAAATGCCAATCGATTTCTCCCCAGCCTTCTTTGAGGGTGGTGGCCAGCAAAATTACAAAGATCAAAACACCGAGCAAAATGGCCAAGGCACTGAGGCCATGCCAAAGGCGATCGCGCCATTGTCGGCCCCTCAGGGTGGCACTCACGGGCGGTATGGGGGGCAAGGGGAGAGGACAGTGGGCGGGTTCAGGGATCGTACTGGCGGTTTGTTCCGCAGTGGGTACAGCCATACTGACCATGATGCGATTATGGCGACGCACCAGCCAATGACCAAACCCATTCAAACTGAGGGTCATGACAAACAGTGCAAAGCCCACCGTAAAGATGGTGTGGTAGATCGTCGTGTCGGGCCGCACATCGCCGAGACTCACTTGCACGATAAAGGCTGTGATACTACTGACGGGAACAAGGGGATTAGCGGTGAGGTTGGGGGCTTGGCCGGCGGCGATCGCCGCAATCATTGTTTCTCCAAGGGCACGGGACAATGCGAGGGTAATCGCCGCAATAAATCCCGGTGTTGCCATCGGGATGACAATCCGCGTTAACACCTCCCGTTTCGTAAAACCGAGGGCATAACCCCCTTCCCGCAAAAAGATTGGTACCGCCGCCAGGACATCCTCGGCAATGGCAGAAATAACCGGCGCGACTAAAATCCCCGTCACGATGCCAGCACTTAAGCTATTAAATGTACTTAAACCGGGGATAAATTGCTTCAGAAAAGGCGTGACCCACAAAAGTGCAAAATAACCATAAACAATGGTGGGAATCCCACTCAAAGATTCAAAACTGGCCTTCGCAATGCGGCGAATATTGGTGGGTGCATATTCATGGAGATAAATGGCCGCAAGCAATCCAAGGGGCGTGGCAACAACAATGGCAATCAGGCCAATCATCAGAGTTGCACTGGCCAACACCATGATCCCAAAGTTTTGATGGGCAAAGGTTGGAGTCCATTGATTATCAGTGAAAAACTGCCAAAATGAGACATCTTGAAAAAATTCCCAAGTCTCATAACCAAAGATGATCACAATGGCGATGGAAATTGAAATGGGGACAGCCACCGCCATCATCAGTAAAGTCTGAATCGTGACCTCACTCCAGAATAAGCCTAGGCTCTGAAGGACTTTAATTTGCTCAAAAAAGTGAATCGTTTGTTGATTTTTTTTCTGTTTCACAAACCTTAAGCATTGAGCTAATCGTCTAGAGGATCCCTGGCTCCACCCGTGATGGTATAGCAATAACGTTATCTTTGGGTTAACACAGGTTTAAAATCATCTCATCTCATTGCCACCATTCCGCAGGTTGCTGAATCAATGGTGCGTCAGCCGTAACGCCGCTCTTTTGCATCGTGAATTAATCACTCTGACGCACCCTCAAATTGAATCGTAGGGTGTGTCAGACCGGATCAATCATGGTATTGACGATTGAATTGTGCCTGACGCACCGTTCACCAGGATCACCATGGTTTCAAAGGTGGTCATTTTTTAATGTGAACGAGAAGTCAAATGGGGAAATAGACATCGCAAGTTTTGCAATGTATAACCCAGTTCTTTGGCCGACTTCAATTCTAGTGCTTGATACAGTGAAACAATCCAGTTCTGGCGTTGTGCTAGTTCAGGGATGCGGCTAGAGAGATGATCATTTAAGCGGCTGATGATCCAAGGCCGTAGGCTGATAGATCCATGATCATGTTGTTCCACAAGACAGTACATTTTCAAGATCACGAGCTTTTTTTCCGTAGAATCACTGAGGAGCTTGATGATTTCCTGGGAAAACTGTTCAGCCAATTGACTAATGACATATTTCATCAACACTGGCTCAATACTAAACCAGGGTGTGTTTGTATCAGCGGGAACAACATCCAATAAAGAACGCCGTTTCAAGGATTCCAATGCAGCAACCATTGCGGAGGTCGCAATGGGACTGAAACGCAAATATTGCCGGAGATGATTGAAGGTAATGGGGCGATTAGCCAGGGCCAGCCAGTTGATGATAATTGACTCTGAGCTAGAAAGCCGTTGAAGTTGTTGGTGAAAAATGCCGGGCATAATATCGCCAAGCACTAGCGTGCTCTGGCTTAGGAATTCCTCCACCTGGCCGCCAAAGATTTCCTGTATGGTCGTGGCCATCAGTTTCAGAGCTAAGGGATGGCCACGATAGAGTCTGATCAGGTCATTTGTTCCCGGCGCTTGGGGTAAAAAGCCTTTGGTGGCTAAGATTTCGTGGGCGGCTTGCATTTCTAGACCCCCCAAGCGAAAGTCCCGCACGGGCAAGGACTCTCCCGCCAATGAGGCCAGATCCCGTAGTTTTTCCCGCGTGATCACTAAGATGCAGCTTTGGTGAGATTCTTGGGCAAGACGGCGAAACAGTTCATGGTAGTTCTGGTAATCCCCTTGATACTGCCCCGCCAACTCCCCACTACAGAGGATTGTTTCCACATCATCCAGCAGCAGTAAGCACCGATATTGGCGCAGGGTATCCAGTAGATGGCTGAGGGGGTTAAGGGGGGGTTGTTCTAGGGGGTGTCCTAAAAAGGTATTG